>JANNGQ010000235.1:0-7294 GCA_031403975.1 Planctomycetota bacterium | reverse complement strand
GGTTTGTGTTCATTGACGACAAATTGAGTGCGATCGGGCATCAGCCATACAGCAGGTCGCGCGAGACGAGATTCCACCACCACTGAGCATCCACCAGCTCTACGGCGAATTCAGATGACGAGGAATTCAACACCTCGTGCCGCACCAGTTCACCTCCGCTGATGATATCTATGGGCGGCAGACGGCTTTCGTATTCATATGGTGGATCGTTCAAACGGAATGCATTGGGGTAAAGCCGTCGACAGCATTGCAGCAGTTCAATCGTCATCCGGTACGAACGAAATCGGTTGCGGTCAATGACGTGGATTGAGACTCCGCCGCAGCTTTGGCCGGCCCATTTGTCGAATGCCGGTGTAAACCGCAACGGGAGAAACCGCACGCCCTCCAGCGCCAGCGACTGGAGCCGCCTGCAGAATTCCCGAGGCTCAATGAATGGCGCACCGACGACTTCGAAAGGGACTGTCGTTCCGCGGCCTTCGGAGAGATTGACACCTTCCAGCAGCACCTGGCCCGGATAAACGAATGCCGTCTGAACGGTCGGCATATTGGGCGACGGCGGAATCCAGAGACGCCGGGTCTGCTCGAACGGCATTTGCCGTTCCCAGCCAAGCATCGGGACGACGGTCAGGTCAGCGTGTATGTCGTGAGTTCGGTTGAACAGCAGTGCCAGTTCGCCGATCGTCAGTCCGTGCCGCATCGGGATGGCGGCCTCACCGACAAAGCTGCGGAAACGCAGATCCAACAGCGGTCCCTCTGTCACTTCGCCACCAAGCGGATTTGGTCGATCCAGGACGATCGCCGGGATCTTTCGCGCCGCACATTCCTGCAGGCAGTACAGCATCGTCCAGATGAACGTGTAGACTCGAGTCCCGACATCCTGCAGATCAATCACCAGACAATCGATGCCTGCGAGCATCTCCTCAGTCGGCCGGCGTGTTTCGCTGTACAGGCTGAACACCGGAACATTGAGAGCACTGTGCCGGCCATGCGGCGTCTCAATCATGTTGGCCTGCTGCTCACACCACAGCCCGTGTTGCGGCGAAAGGATTGCCTGCAACTTTCCCGGGAAGACGTCTGCCAGCAGATCGCAGGCCAGGCGAACATCACGATCAACCGATGCGCGATTCATGACGAGCGAAAACCGCCGTCGTTCGAGCAGATACCGATGATCAGAGACAATTCGCTCCAGCCCGATGCTGATCACTGGCTGACATCCTCAATTGGCAGCCCGCACATCAATGCAGATGACTTCCTTGTCGTCCCGCACGAACAGATGTCTGTTCGCGAGAGCGGGGGCGTGGCGAGTCGTCTCCATGATTGTCGCGCGGCTCAGTTCTTTGAAGGCCGCGGGAGACGCTTCGACGATCACGACTTCGCCATTCATGGTGGTGAGAAACAACTTGCCGTCGGCGAGGATCAGGTTGCTCTTGCCAAAGCGAACCTTCTGCCAGACGGTCTTGCGATCGCTGAGCCGGATGCAGACCAGATTCGTAATCGGACCTGCGCCGCCGACGTTATCGAGTCCGTAAAGATGTCCATCATGGATCACCGGTGTCTGCCATTCGGCTCGCAGCTGGCTGCTTTTACCCAGCGAGCTCCAGGCTTCCCTGACACTGAATTTGTCTTCGTCGACCGAAAGATTCAGGATGATGGATCCATGATTTTCACCAGCGGAAATCAGGAAGTGATCCGAGTCAATCTGCACGGGTCCGGCGGTGTTGCAGTCATACTCTGTCGTGAATGGGAACGCCCACAGTGATTTCCCGGTTGTCGGTTCAAGTCCGGACGCACCGACCGCCGTCAGAGCCACCAGCTGTTCTTCTCCGGCCATTGTCATCCGTACGGGCGATGAGTAGCCCGATTTGCCTGCACCGGATTTCCAGGCGACTTTGCCGGTCGCCGTCTGAAAGGCTGCAATCGCCGCAGTCTCGGCACCGGTATACACGATGACCGTGTCTCCCACGACGATGGGCGAGCACGAAACGCCGTATTCTGCCGGCGCACCGCCGAGCGATTTCGGAACATCGACAGACCAGAGCTGTTTGCCATCGGAAGATTTGAACGCGCCGAGAATCCCTTCGCCTGTGAAAGCAAACACTCGATCTCCCGCAACCGCAGGAGTGGCCCTCGGACCGTTGCCCATTGCGTTCACATACATCGGTGCAGCCGGAGTCCGCCAGATTTCCTTGCCGTCTGCCGCGTTTAACGCAACGACGAATTGCCGGCTGTCATCCTGAAACATCGTGAACGCGCGACCGTTGCTGATCGCGATCCCCGACATGCTGACACCCAGCGGGGTTCGCCACAAGATTTTCGGTCCATCCGCCGGCCATGTGCTGACCAATCCGGATTCCGTCGACACTCCATTGCGCAGGGGGCCCAGAAACTGTGGCCAGTCATCGCCGAGAACCTGCGCGAACGCAGCGGTCAGGAGAATCAACAATGTTCGGGCGGTCGTAGGGCATCCGGTCATCGTTCGTCCTTTCAGACGGAGGTAGCCAGAATCATGACAAACCGATCTGCAGTCGACCATGCAGGAAAACAATTCCGGAGAGCAGTCGCGATTCCATGTGGGGCAGGCTTCCAGCCTGCCTGGACTTGAAAAACTGCCAATATTTTTGCGTCGACGAGGCAGGCTGGAAGCCTGCCCCACGGTAAAACCGACGAGGCTGGCTGGACGCCTGGCCCATGGTAAGACCGACGAGGCAGGCTGGAAGCCTGCCCTACGGTAAGACCGACAAGGCCGGCTGGAAGCCTGCTCCACGGCAAAACCGACGAGGCAAGCTGGAAACCTGCCCCACGATAAAACGGACAGTCCGACTTCGCTGGTCACATCAGGAATCGACATTATGGTTCATCTCGATCGCATCTATACTCGCAGCGGCGACCAGGGCACGACGGGGCTGGGTGACGGACGAAGAGTCTCCAAGCTGAACCCGAGAATTGTCGCTGGCGGGGCCGTCGACGAGACCAACTGCGCAATCGGCGTCGCAGTTTCCGCGCAGCCGACAGCAGAGATCATTTCGCTCCTCTCATGGTTGCAGCAATTTCTATTCGACCTTGGTGCTGATCTGTGTATCCCGCTGCCTGACGACGGAGTCGATCCGTTTCCTGGTCGGATGACTCAGGCGCATGTCGTCAGGCTGGAGCGGCTGATTGATCAATTCACGGGAATCCAGGAACCGCTGTGCAGCTTCATACTTCCCGGAGGTCATCCCGCCGCAGCGGCCCTGCATCTGGCCCGCGCGGTCTGTCGCCGGGCTGAAATCGACGTACAGCGACTGCATCAGACGGAGCCCGTCAATCCACTGATACTCATCTGCCTGAACCGGCTGTCCGATCTTCTGTTCGTGCTGGCTCGAGCGGCGAACAACAATGGTCGCGACGACGTACTCTGGAAACCAGGCGAGACACTTTAATTGGTCAGTGCCACTGTGTATCACAAGGTCTGCTCCAGTTCAGGCAGGCTGGAAGCCTGCCCCACAAGGATTCGCGACTGATCCGACAGTCCCCTGATTCGGGGGAGAAGGTGGCCGGCAGGCCGGATGAGAGAGGGATGCTTGCGTTTCGGACGATGATCCCCGATGGTTTATGTGTCGCGCAATGCCCCGAATCTGCGTTCATCCGGTGTGTGTCTTATGCGAGCCATCGAGTATCTGCAGGAATTGATTCCTTTTCCTTCCGTCAGTACGGAATCCAACAGGGACATCACCGACTGTGTGTCAGCCTGGCTGGTGAAATTGGGATTTGAAACGGAGCGAGTCGATTACCTGGACGAATGCGGCGTCCGGAAATCGAACATCCTTGGACGCAAAGGGCCGGCTGGCTGCGGACTGGCGTACTTCGGACACACCGATGTCGTGCCGGTGAACTCATGGAGCTACCGGAAATCCGGCCCTTGGACGCCCCTGATCACGGACGGTCGCATCTACGGGCGCGGGTCGTGTGACATGAAGGGATCGCTGTCCTGTATACTGGCTGCGGTGGAATCGCTGTCGACTGCGAATTTCAAAGCCCCGCTCTACTTCACGGCCACGGCCGATGAAGAAGTCGGCATGCCGGGCGCTCGCAAGGTGGTTGAGGAGTCGGCTCTGTACCGTGAGATCGTGGCATCACAAACGCGATCGATCATCGGCGAACCGACGCGGCTGGAGATCGTGCATGCTCACAAAGGCGGACGCGCAATCCGGGTCACTTCCATCGGGCGAGCCGCTCATTCCAGCACCGGGCTTGGCCTCAACGCCAATATGGCGCTGATTCCATTCCTGAGCGAAATCCGGGATATCCATCAGGAAATGGAATCGTCGCCTGCATGGCGGGACGATCGCTTCAGCCCGCCGACACCGAGTCTCAACCTCGTGATTCGGGACACGAACACAGGCCTGAATATCACGTCGGCTCAGTCCGAATGTACCGTCTATTTTCGCCCGATGCCGGGTCAGGACGCAGACGGCATGGTGCAGCGGATGAGCGACCTTGCGGCGAGCCTCGGGTTGAGATTTGAGTTGCTGTTCTGCGGCCAACCGCTGTTCACTGATCCTCGAACGCCGTTTATCAAAGAGCTGCTCGATCTGACATCGCTGCCATTGTCACGAACGGTCGCCTACGGAACGGACGGTGCCGTGATGACGGAACTCCGCAACATCGCCATTTTCGGCCCGGGTGACATCGCTCAGGCTCACACCGACGACGAATGGATAAGCCTCGAACAACTCGATCGCGGCACTGAATTGTATGTCCGGTCAATTGAACGCTGGTGCTGCTGACAATTGCAGGAAGGGAACCTGGCATGCCTCGAAGGGCACTGTTTCTCGTCAACAACAAAGCCCGTCGCGGACAGGAGGATCTTGCGCAGATCCGCGACAGACTGACGGCAGGTGGGTTGGAGTTGTTCGAACCGCGTGCGGAGCAAGGAGACTTGTCAGGCTTGATCCGCCGACATCATCATCAGGTTGAACTGATCGTACTTGGCGGCGGCGATGGGACAATCAATCGGGCACTGAACGGCCTTCTCGAAGCGCAACTTCCTTTGGGAGTGCTGCCACTGGGGACAGCCAACGATCTGGCTCGAACTTTGCTGCTTCCCGCCGATCCAATGGCGGCATGCGAAGTGATTCTGAGCGGACACGTACAACGAATTGATGTTGGCCGCGTAAACGAACGGCCATTTCTGAATGTCGCCAGCATGGGCCTCGCCGGCGAGCTGACCCGGCGACTGTCGCGTGGGGCAAAGACGCGCTGGGGAGTGCTCGCGTACGTATGGGCCGCGATCGGAGCGCTGTTGCGAGCTCGACCGTTCTCAGTGGAAATCGTCTGCGACGGCGAAAGTCTGCACGCAAGAACGTGGCAAATCGCTGTCGGCAACGGGCGAAACTATGGCGGCGGTCTGACGATCCATGAAGAGGCCCGCATCGACGACGGTTTGCTTGATCTCTATAGCCTTGAGTTCACTCGTCGCTGGCATATCCTGCCCCTGATTCCAGCACTTTGGCGAGGTGCGCTGGAACCGATCAACACCGTGCGCAACCTGCGCGGCACGGAGTTCGAGATCCGGCCGCTCAGGCATCCCCGCAGCATCACCGCAGACGGCGAACTGGTTGGCCAGACACCCGCGGTTTTCCAGCTGCTGCCGCAGGCATTGTCGGTCTTTGTTTCGTCGCCTTCCGGCAATGATGCCGTGTGATCGATTTCCGGCTGATGCCGAAGCAGTGCTATTGACATAGATGTAGCCTTGGCTACATTTACGAAGATGTAGCCAAGGCTACATCTTCGTTCTCTGTCGACCGACGGGGAAGCCTGACAATTGAGACAAATGGTTTTGCCAGACGATACGGAAGGGTTGTGTGTATGAATTACGCTTCGAAATGCCGCGGATCTCAGAGAACAGGATTGACGAGCCCGCGGGCGTTCACGCTGATTGAACTGCTCGTCGTGATTGCCATCATCGCGATACTCATCGCATTCCTCCTGCCCGCTGTGCAGCAGGCTCGGGAAGCAGCACGAAGGACTCATTGCACGAACAATCTTAAGCAGATTGGCCTGGCTCTTCATAACTATTTGGACGTCCATACGGCGTTCCCTCCCAGCTATTGCGTGGTTCCCGGCGTGACGACCACGGTCGGCGGTCAGTGGTCGGTGTTAGTCCGGATCCTGCCTTACCTGGAGCAGGCGAATCTGCAGAATCTGGTCAACTGGAACCTCGCCTACTCGGCGCAGGTCAATGTGGCTACGACACGGGTTCCGGCGTACCTGTGTCCCAGTGATCCAAATGACGTAATGCGTGTCAATCCCTCGACCGGTGTCGCTCGCGACTACCCCGCAAACTATGTGGTCAACTTCGGAACGTGGAAGATCTACGACCCGGTTAGCGGCAGTGGCAGCGACGGTGCGTTCTTTCCCAACAGCAGGATGCGCCCGGCAAGTTTTACCGATGGCATGAGTAACACGCTGTGCGTGTCAGAGGCCAAGGCGTTTACGCCGTACCTGCGGAATACATCGAATGACCCCGGTCCAATCGTGCCGGCGGATCCAGCGTTCGCCGTCGGTCATACGGGGGATGGTTGTTGCATCGGGAATTCGCTGCAGCGAAACACTGGTCATACAGAATGGGCCGACGGCCTGTGCCAGCAGAGCGGATTCACCACGACGTTCGTCCCGAACACACGTCTGCCGTATACTGTCGCAGGCATCGAGTACGACATCGACTTCGTGTCGTGGCGAGAAGGGACTCATGCCACTCGCATTGCGTATGCCGCTTTACCCGCGCGCAGCTATCACGAAGGGATCGTGCATACACTACTGATGGACGGATCTGTGCGTTCCGTCAGCGAGAGTATCGATCGAGGGGTGTGGCAGTTCCTCGGAACGAGGGACGGTGGCGAAGTGGCCAACGACTTTTGACGTGCAGGCAGGTGCCACTGCGTCAAGCGGCGTCGTAAACTTTGAGGAAGTGCTGCGCGGGTACCTGCGGCCCGTGCTGGTGCCGGGGAGTTGGGACTCGCCTTTCCGTGCAGGATGTTGTTTGACGAATGACACGAAACTACGTCTCATATCCGTTCATCCTGCTCTCAAGCTCTTCCCACTCTCCACACGATCCCGGCAGCGGAGCCCCTTATGTCCCAGCAATTCATGAATCGCCGCTCGCTGCTGAAGTTGTCTGCGTCGATGACAGCCGCAGGGTTTTTGCCTGCGGAGATGCTGTTTGCTGCGGGAGTGAGTGCTCCCGGGCCGTTTGTCGCTCCGAATGATGCGAGGATCGGGTCTCTGAACCCAGACGATCTCGCCGTTAGTCCTT
>JANNGQ010000234.1:0-3291 GCA_031403975.1 Planctomycetota bacterium | reverse complement strand
CACCCTGGTCCTCGGCGTGATTGCATTGCGGACGTCGTCGATCCGGATCCTGAAGTCCGGATACGTCGACACCTGGACGACGTTGCCGCCGGCGAGAGTCGTCAGATGTCGATACATCACGAACCACGGATCAAAAACGATGACTTCGTCGCCGGGATTGACCAGCGTACACAGCGCCAGCATGAGAGCTCCACTGGTGCCGGATGTCACAAACAGCTGCCGATCAGAATGCCCGTATCGCGTGTCGACATCATCCTGAAGCAGCTCAGGAGCGGCGCAATACCCTGAGTCTGGCTGTAGGCATTGCGGCCGCCCTGGACCGCCTCGCAGAGCGCATCTTTGATCGCCTGCGGCGTATCGAAGTGCGGCTGACCGATGCTGAGATTGATCGGGCGAGTCATCGTCGCGGCCAGATCGAACACTTTGCGGATTCCTGAGGCATCGATGTGATGCATTCTGTCTGCAATCCACGATTCACTCACGAGCGTGTACTTTCCTTCAGGAGTGTGTTTTCGACGATCGCCGCGATTTCAGGATGACGTCTGATCGCAGACCAGGACCGAACCGTAGCACGGACATCGCACGGACGTAAGCATCGACCTCGATTCCGTGGACGCATCAGTTCGCTGCCCGTAGGATGGGCCCATCTGGCCCGTCCTGAGTTAGACGTTTATCATGCGTTACTGAAGATCAAGCGCTCGGCCCAGATGGGGCCAAGTTACGGAAACGCACGACGGACGCGCTACGGGAAAAACAACAATGCCGAGCTTCGATGACGAACTGCCGCCATCGGCGCCGCCGAACTTTCGAGGGCTCGACCCGCACCTGCCGATCGACCGCTATGAACGACATTTGCCTCACTGGCGACAGACAGGGGCCACATATTTTGTGACCTTTCGGCTTGTTGATTCGCTCCCGCAAGAAAAGTTGAAAATCCTCGACGGCATGCGAAAACAGTGGTTGTCAATTCCTTCCGGGGCAAGAACCGATCAAAACGCGAAAGACTACGCGCAGGTTGTACTTCAGAAAATAGTAGGATGGCTGGACGCTGGCTATGGAGCCTGCTGGTTCCGGGAGCAGCGATTTGCTGACGAATTGCAGCGGGCTGTCTTTCACCGCCACGGATCACAGCACTTCGTTCCCGTCGGCGCGATTATGCCAAACCACTGCCATCTGGTGATTCGCCCGATCGATTCGGATGACCTGGAAGATCTGCTCGGTGAAATGAAGAGCGTCGTTGCGAGATTCATCAACCGGGATCGTAAGAGTTCCGGTCGACTGTGGCAGCAGGAAAGCTACGACCGGATCATTCGCGACACGGAGCATTTGCTCAATGTCGTGCAATACATCGGACGAAACCCGGCTCGCGCGAATCTGCCGCATAAGCAGTGGCATCGCTGGATTGATCCATCGTGGGAAGCCGCCGGCTGGCGATTTGTGGACGTACCATTGTAGGTTGGGCCCATCTGGCCCGTCCTGAGTCCGACGCTGATCACGTGTTACTGGAGATCAAGCGCTCGGCCCAGATGGGGCCAAGCTACGTGGTTCCCGGCACTTCGATGCCTTCGCGAATCATGGCGACAAGACCACGTTTGTCGTCATCCGGAGTCCGGATCTTTGGTCCGGCCTGTTGCACAGTGGTTCGGGGCTCGTCTGCAGTTGCCGCACTCGTCAGGCCGTTTTTCTGATGGGAATCAGTCGCGGAATGGCGATGCGGAGCCCGACGACATTGCCGCACTGAGCCTGCAATTCGAGAAAGCTGACCTGTAGAAACCGCAGCAATTCTTGCGGAGCATGCATCTGCAAATACTGCTCCGCGAAAACGGCCATCTGCTGATCGTAACTTTTCTGACTTCCAGTATGCACATAACACGCTCCGCCGAACCGCCGGATATCACCGTTGAAGTCCGGGCTGATGTGGTACAGCTCATGGAAAACCGTGACCAACTTTTCCCGGAACGACAGATTCTGAAACCGCGGCATGAAAAACGTCAGAATGTAGAGTGCTTCCTGACCATGCTGGCAGATGCGCTGGATGGCCCATTCACGGCCTCGGCGGATTTCCGTCCTGGCACCGCCTGCGAACCGTAAAGGTGTCAGCCGTGCCTGAATGCCCCATTCGACAGGCGACCGAGTCTGTGCAAACGTCACCGCGACCTCCGGCATCCGTACATGCCGAAACTCCGGATGCCGCAGACAAATGTCCTCGCACAGCAGGTTCATCGCCCGGCAGAAATCAAACTGCGCTGCCACTCCGAAAACTCTCCCGATCCCTGGGATACCGCAAATTGCCTTCACCGTCGGCGATCACGCCTGTGATTGTCACGGGACAGTATTCCGAAGTGGCGATACAGACAAGATCAGGAACCGAACGGCAGGTAGGACGCAGCCAGTTTCTGCTGAGCTTCAACCGGGTTCATGTTGAACAGTGCCCGACCGGAGGTCTGCCAGCCGGAGGGAGTCAGCCGGAATACGGCTGAAGCATCACGGATGAGGGATACAGCGGCCACGTCTTCCATGTCGCCGCCAGGCGTCGCTTCGAAGGAAATATTGACTCCGGCCAGCAGGCAGATTTCGCCGCTGGCTCTGTCACGCAGCAGGACTCGGGAGGGCAGCCATTCGCAGCCGAGCCATGTCAAACCCCGCGGAGTTCCGGCAGTTGATGCTGCGACAAAGAACTGTTGTTGCAGAACCGCCGTGTGACGATCGAAATGCTGCATCAGGCCGGCCGCCGTCGGTCGCAATCGGAAGAACGTGCGGATTCTATCGGCAAATGAGATTGGCATAACAGGGCAACCCGCGACGGTAAAATCCAAAATGCGACCGAGTCATCCGGCGGACGAATTGCGCAACTTCTCCAGATGGAACTCCACTGCGGCTGTGTGTTCCGAAGGAATGATTGTACAGGACTTTCCGTATTCAGTGGTTCCGAACCGATCCGAATATGAAAGTGGCTTGCGCTGACTGCTGATGTCGTCACGACGAATTGTGCGGAGTTGCCGGATAGCCAGTCGGTATTTGGAATGCCACGTCGGTGCGTTCCCGATTCCAACCCGAAGGAAGCAAATAGTTTGGAATCAAGACCCAAGAGCCTCCGTCGTACTGCAGACCGAGGTAGGCGCTCTGTAAAAGCGCCACCTCTCTTGTAATCCGTGGCGTCACGGCCTTAGCCTCGCTTCCACCGGACTTTCTTGCTGAATCCGTGGCCGGGTTTCAGCTCGACTACTGCGCCAGGCTGGAGCGTGCGCTCGTTGTTGTCCTTGTCGATTTCGACGAGCCCCTGGGAGGGAT
>JANNGQ010000233.1:0-3511 GCA_031403975.1 Planctomycetota bacterium | reverse complement strand
CTGATGTAGGCCCAGTCCGGATTACCCGTGTGCGAGGTTGGTACCGCCGCAACGGCGGAACCTGTGTCATGAGTTGCGGGTGCCACAACGTTCACACCATTCAGCCCGGTGAACTCGGAAACGTCCCGCCGCAGGCTTCCTAACTGCGTCCCCGGAGTGACAAGCTCGGGAAACATCTGCGTCGGGATTTCAAACTTCCGCAACATCTCAAACGCCCAGCTGCGAGTCGTCGCGTTCAGCATCTGAGTCGTCGTCGCGTTCGTGAATTCGACGACTCGGCTGCCGCTGAGGCACCAATTGAAGAAGTCTGGAATCATCAGAAACCGAGTCGCCTGAGCCACCAGCTCCGGATCGCGCTCACACATCGCCAATAACTGATATAAGGAATTGATCTGCATGAACTGCAGCCCGGTCCGGGCAAAAATCTCGCTCCGGGGTACTCGCTGCAGAGCCTTTGCCAGCATTCCGTCCGTGCGGGAATCACGGTAATTCCACGCCTGGCCCAGCATCTCATCGTGGCGGTTCATCAGCACAAAGTCCACGCCCCAGGTGTCGACGCCGATCGAAGTCACTGAAGTGCCATACCGGGCAGCGGACTCACGAAGTCCGTTCTGAATCTCGGTCCAGAGCCCGACGAGATTCCATCTCAAAGTTCCGCCCAGCCGCACAGGGCCGTTGGAGAATCGATGGATCTCGTGCAGCGATACATGCCGCCCGTCAAACCGTCCCGCCATGACTCGACCGCTCTCCGCGCCCAGGTCGACGGCAAGGTACGTCTTTTCTGCCATTGGAGGTGAACTCTGATCCGGGATCATGATGATGTCGCGAAGGCGACGAATGATAGCGAGCCTCAGCTGTCGACAGAATCGTCGAGTTGCTGCACCACACTAACCCGAAGCGTCAGCGAGGGGCGTCGTCGTATCTTCACGCGACGTGCAGCTTACATCGCTGACCGGGAATCCCTTCGTACAGGCGGTTTCTGCCGCTCAAAACCCCTGTTGTGTGGATTTCGCCGGAGAGTTAAAGTCCCCGGTCATCGCAATTTGTCGACAAAACGAGAAATGTTGACGTGCTTCCACGGACGGATGTTCGCGATTTCAACAGCGCCAGGGATGGTGAGCTATGACGACTCAATGCTCCAGCACAGCCAGTTCCATTACGGAGATTCTGCTGGCTGGCGATGCCGTCCTGAATCTGACGGCTCAGCCGCTGAATGCAGTCGCCGGAACATTGTTTGTGGAAGCCTCCGGCGATCAACTCAGGTTGAGCCCTTTCGGAGGCTCAGTCGTCTGGCGATCGTCATTCAGGTCTGCTTTGCCAGCAGTTGTGGCCGGTGACGTTGCCAGGCTTGTCGTGATCTCGGACGAAGACAGTTCCGATGCGGAATCCGTTGCCCGCGACCTATGCGCCCTTGGGATTCCACACCTTCACTGCACACTGGTGAACACCTGCGAGGCCGATGCTTTCATGGATCAGGAAGACACGCAGGCGGTGACAGAACGTTTGAGACAACTGGGGTACATCTGAGGGCAATGCGTTTTCGCAGGACGGGTCTCTGACTGGTTCATGTGCTCGGCTTACCTGACGGGTCTGAAGACTCGCCCTACTAAGACAAACGAAACCTGATACCGGAAGGGAGGCCGTCATCATGAACATGTTTCTACTGGGAATCGACGGCTTGCCTCGCTGGATGTGGCAGCAATTTGCCGATTCCGGAGTCATGCCGCACAGCGCAGAGTTACTGAAGACCGGCACGCTGGTGCCGATGAAATCCGCATTGCCCGAGGTCTCCTCTGCGGCATGGGCCTCGATTGTCACTGGTGAAAACTCCGGCGGTCACAACGTCTTCGGCTTTACCGATCTGCTGGACGGCAGCTACACGCTGGGCTTCACGTCGTCTCGCACGTTTCGCAGCAAGCCGTTCTGGTCGCGACCGAATGCAGGAGCGAACCTGATCATCAACGTGCCGCAGACTTATCCCGCTCAACCGATGGACGGGATGCTGGTCTCCGGCTTTGTCGCTCTGGATCTGAAACGAGCCGTGCATCCGCCGGAGCAGCTGGCATGGCTGGAAAGCATCGGTTACGCCGTCGACGCCGATATGTCGCTTGTGGAAAAAGGCAAGGCGAAATTTGTCGCGGAATTGCATCGAGTCATGGCGGCTCGCTGCGAAGCTCTGCATCATCACTGGGATCGAGAACCGTGGCAGAACATCATGTTTGTGCTGACGGGCACTGATCGGTTGAATCACTATTTGTGGGAAGATTTCGAAGACACTTCGTCACCGTTTCATCAGACGTTTCTGGATTACTATCACGAAGTCGACAACCAGATCGGGATCATCCTGAAGCGGCTTGACGACAACGTCATCATCGCCGCAGTGTCTGACCACGGGTTCGCCCGCCAACGGATGAGCGTCAACGTGAATTGTCTGCTGGCGGAAAGCGGTTTTCTGAAGCTCAAAGAATCACAGCGACCGTCGTACATCGACATGCTGCCGGAAACTAAAGCCTTCGCGATGGACCCCGGTCGCATCTATCTGCACCGTCAGAGCCGTTATCCGGGAGGATCAGTCACTCCTGACGAAGCCGAATCGCTGATGCAGACACTGACAACGTTCTTTCTGAACGCCACCGTCGACGGTCAACCGATCGCCTGCGAAGTCATCCGGGGCAAAGACGCCTACGGCGGCCCGTTCGCACACCGGGCGCCGGATTTGATCGTCATGGCAGCAAAAGACATCGCTCTTTCGGGCCGCGTAAACCTGTCGGCCCTGGTCGAACCAACGTCGATCAACGGCAAACACACGTATGAAGAATCCACATTCTTCGTCCGCGGGCACGGGCTCGGACAGATTCCACGGGATATGAAAGTAGAAAACGTGCTGGATGTTGTAATGCCGCGGGCAGTCGGGACGGCTGTACGAAAAGTAGCGTGACGGAAGTTGAATTGTGGCAAAGGCAGGTTTTTACCGCAGAGGTCACAGAGGGACGCAGAGGAGTCACAAGCATGGATGTCAACATAGTAAGTGGACAGGTGATTGATGCTGCAATGAAGGTGCACTCGGCACTCGGACCGGGACTGTTGGAATCGGCATATGAGGCATGCCTCGCATACGAGCTGCGGAAAAGGAATCTCCCGTTTAAGGCCCAGTGGGAGTTGCCGGTGATTTACGACGGAGTGCGAATTGACGTTGGTTACAGGCTCGATCTGCTTGTTGAAGATCTCGTTATTGCCGAATTGAAGTCTGTGGAACGGATCGCACCGATCCACAAGGCACAATTGCTCTCATACTTAAAACTCAGCGGCAAGAAAGTTGGTCTGCTGCTGAATTTCAATGTGCTGCACATGAAAGACGGCATTACTCGATTGGTCAACAACTTGTGACACAACCTCTGGGATACTCTGCGTCCTCTGCGGTAAATCCTCACACCAAAACGCACCCATGACACGATGTATTATTGACCAAGGGAACTGTCGTTCTGACAGCGTGGAACAGGAAGAATATCCC
>JANNGQ010000232.1:0-11233 GCA_031403975.1 Planctomycetota bacterium | reverse complement strand
GTTCCGGCCTGAAGTCTCACGACTTCAGCTACACTTTCGCGACCTGAGTATCTCCATCGCCGCCAGACCCGGACTGGGACCACCAGGGCCGGGCTGATACGTTCGGGAGTTTCTCCATGTTAGTTCGAGGCGCTCGATGGGCCAGTTTGTCGCGTCCACTGAACTGAAATGTACGGCTGTCGGACTGCGAGCATTCCTCGGGCGGCCGCAGAATCTGCCTCAGATCAGCAATCCGGAACTAGAGCTGGAAATTGTTGCGGCCCCCGCTGAAGTCGCGGTCGGCGAGACGATTGAGTTCCGGATCACGGCCTACACATTTAAACAACGGGCGACTCATGAGTATGTGGAAGTGTCCGAATCGACAATTGTGGAAGTTCAGATCGACGGGCCGCTCCGAGCCTGGCGACATTCTCAGATGATCGAAATTCTCACGTCTGAGACATGCCGGCTGACGGATCAGTTTGAGTTTGAGCGCCCAGGTGGAATGTTGGGATTCCTCCTGACCGAAGATCGCCTCCGCGAGTCGCTCAACGAAGGCATGGAGTTCAGGTACGCGACTCTGCGCGCGCTGGTTTCCGCGGGGGTAATCGTTTGAAGAACAGGCCCGTTCCGACTCAGCCGCCGACCATTGCCATCGCGCTGATGGTTGCCGTGACTCTGACAATAGGATTCATCGGCATCGTCGCTGTCGTGCTTCCGGGCGTGCTGTTGATGGTCATTGCCGGATTCGGGCTGATGATGATCTTCGCTGCGCAGTATTTTCTCTGGGCTCGGTGGCTGTTCCCGATCGTGCAGCGAATGGAACGGGAGAAGGAGGATTCAGGCCGCAGGAGTCTGGAAACCGACATTGATTCGCCTGCGGAATGAACAAGAAAAAAGCCCGCGATGAATCGCGGGCTTGAGCTGGCGGTCAGCGGGTCCGGAACTTCGATGCGTCCCCTCGCGGCGTGTGCCTTTTTTCCGATTGAGATTCGGAGTTGCTCCGTCGCGGGCGCGAACGGAGAACTGATGAGAGTAGTTCCGGACTGTGACTGCAGCAAACCGGAAACAGATCGACTCCCGCCGTGCAGAGATGAAATCATTCAGGTGACTCTTCCGATTGCGGAAGTCCGAGATTTGCCGGCGCTGGAATGAACCGGCGAAATGTCGCCATAAAGCCGGTACACCGGCTTCTCGTGCCGCAATACCGGTCATCAAATCAATCCGCCGCCGATGTGTGATCATGCAGGACAAGCCAGCGACTGCCCTCCCGCTTCATCAACAGTGTAAACAGGCCGGATGCATCACCGACAGATTTGTCACGTGCCAGATGAAACTTGCCGAAGACTTCGGTGTAGTCGGCAGTGAATTCAACGAACTCAAGGTCAGAAAAAGTCAGCGTCCCCATCTGTTCACGAGTCGAATAGCGGGCCTGATAACGTTCAAGAGTTTTCTGCCAGCCTCGCTGCACAGTTCCGCCACTGGCGAAACGCAGTGACTCATTGCGGACATAACCATCCATGAATCCGGCGATGTCGCCCTCGTTCCATGCTGTCACCTGAGCGTCCAGCGCCATGCGAATCTGAGCTTCGGCCGATTCCGGTGAATCTTTCTGGCTGGTGGAGATCCAGGCGGCACCGCACAGGAAACACAGGCAGACGGAGAAGGATGCCAGACGCAGGGGATAAGGTTTCATACGGCACCATTGGAGATTGAGTTGTCAACAGATCGATTCTGCACGGTCAAGTTCTGCACCCCCACTGAAATGCAGTGTGAGCAATCGCGCGACCGACGAACAGCGTATCGAATGAGAATGGCGTTCTGGCACACGAATCCGACGCCTGTTAGACTCATCCAGTGTTCCCGATCATCACGCACGGCAGGAAACCCGCATGGAAGTTCATCGACGTTCAACCGCTCATCGTCCCTATCCGCCGCCAAGAAAGAATGTGCTTCTGTTGAGCTGTATGGATCTGCGACTGCTCGATGACATGTGTGAGTTCATGGAAGGAGACAACCTTCCGAACCGGTACGATCAGCTGGTCTTTGCCGGAGCGGCACTCGGTGTCATGCAGCCGACTCATGCGCCATGGCGGGATGTGTTTTTTCAGCATCTGGACATTGCTGTGCAGCTGCATCAAATTCGTGATGTGTACATCATGGAGCACCGCAACTGCGGTGCCTACGCTCACTTTCTGGGACCGAAGTGTGATTTCGACGACAGCCCCGAGGGCCAGGAATCGGAAGAGAAAGAACACCGGAAATACGCCTGTATTCTGCGAGACGAAATTGTAAAACACTGCGCAGAACAGCTTGACAAAGGCGGTGAACGAGAATTGTGGACCATCAATGTCCGCTGTTTCCTGATGGACCTGCGGGGATCTGTGCGGATGCTCGTGACGGACGGTGAGAATTATGATTTCTGAGTCCTGTGAAGGCGGTACCGATGAAACATGGGGAATGGGTTCGTAGCCGGAGTCGTGAGACTTCGGAGTCGCCGGGGCTACTCCGAATTCTTACGAATCCGGCTACAGGAATCCCCCACGGCGTTGCCCACCGTTCCGGGTTCACGCTGATTGAACTCCTTGTCGTGATTGCGATCATCGGCGTTCTGGTGTCCCTCCTGCTCCCCGCAGTGCAGGCCGCGCGTCAGGCTGCATGGAGGACTCAGTCGAAGAACAATCTCAAGCAGCTGGCTTTGGCGACGGCAAACTTCGAGGACACTTTTCGGCACTTTCCAACCAGTGGCGGCTACGACTACACCGAGGGTATCCCTGCCAACTCAGCACTGTATGAAACGACGTCCGGCGGGATCGTTGTTCCTACACCGAATGTCTACACGTTGATTCCTGGCTACGGACCTTTTCGACCACGCTGGGGAGATCCGTCAGACAAGACTCAGTTTCAACTCGGCTCGACTTTCTATTCGCTGTTGCCGTTTCTGGAACAGGCGGCATTGTTTCAAGTACCTCTGCAGTGCTATCGGACTCCGGTGGCGGCTTTTTACGTTCCCGCTCGACGCAGCGGTCTCGCGCCGGTTCCGGCCGTCGATCCGGTTTATCCCGGCTGGAATTACAGCGACGACGGGCAGGGTCCGAGTGCCCGTACGGACTATGCAGCCAACGAATTGATCTTTCGGACGACATATGCCGGCTGGGGCGTGGTATCGAAACACGCCGACATCACAGACGGGACATCGAACACGATCTCATTCGGCGAGAAAGCAATGGCTCCGCGCGCCTATCATGCGGGCGTCATGTATTGGGACGAACCCTGGATTCTGGGAGGCAACGGCGGCGTCGGTCGCTGCGGATATGAACTTTATCCGGACCAGACCCTGAATGCGTTTCCCGAACGAGTCTCCGGAGCCGGCTGGAATGATGGTCAGTACTCCTGCGGCGGCGGAAACTGGGGCTCACCGGATGCCGGCGGTCCTCAATTTGCCATGGCAGACGGCAGCGTGCGGCCTGTGAACTATTCAGTGGATTCGAAAGTCATGCACAATCTGATCCGGCCCGCCGACGGAAATGCTGTGGCCACGGAATAGTCCAGCGTTGCGGTCAATCGTTCTGAATGAAACCATTGCGGATCAAGAGTTCGCGATCTCTTGTCGGGTCGCAAGTCTCGGAAAGTGAAACAGTGCTGAACATCCGTGGGTTGATCCTCATGCTATTTGTGGCGTGTTCTATCGGCTGCAGCGACGGTCGTCCGGAGTTGGTTCCGATGAAAGGCAAAGTGATAATGAATGGTCAGCCCGTGACGGCCGGAGCGATCATCATGCATCCGGATGCCACAAACAACTATCAGAACGATAAGCCGAGCAGCCTGCTTCAGCTGGACGGCAGTTTTACGATCAAGACGTATCCGTTCGGCGAAGGCGTGCCACCCGGCGGATACCACGTCACGCTGGCCGCGGAACTTGCGACTCGCATCGAGCACCCGGAATACGGCAACACGAATGAGACACCCTGGCGGATCGAAGTACCTGTCACCGGGATTGCCGAGCAGGTGTTTGAGGTCAAATGATTCCCCAACAGCCGTATTCGCCGGAATGCGGGCCATCCGCGTTCTCGGGTACGTGGTTACGGTTAGAAAAGCCGGGCCGTTCGGCCTGTGATTTTTCACTCAGGCAGGGCCAACATTCGAATGCTGGACAAAACAGCCCGCCGACTGATTGATCCGGTTCTCGACCGTATCGCCTTACGAATCGTCGCCATGCGAATCCCGGCGGACGCGATTACGTTGGCTGGCTTTCTGGTCGGAGTTGTCGCATGCGTTGCCATTGGTTTTCGTTGCTACTCCATCGCCCTGACTCTGATTCTGCTGAACCGACTTGCCGACGGACTTGATGGCTGTGTGGCGCGACGCCGCGGAGCCACAGACCTCGGCGGATTCCTGGATATTGTGCTCGACATGGTTTTCTATTCCGGTGTCCCATTCGCGTTTGCGGTTGCTGATCCGTCGCGTTGGCTTCCGGCCGCATTTCTGATCTACAGCTTCGTCGGTACCGGTGCGTCATTTCTTGCCTGGGCTGTGATCGCAGAAAAACGAACTGGTCGGGCGGACAGCAAAGGCACAAAGTCGTTTGTATATTCTGCGGGACTCATGGAAGGTACGGAGACGGTCATATTGTTTGCTCTGCTCTGCCTGTTGCCGCAGCAATTTGCGGTGTTGGCGTGGACGGGCGGCACACTTTGCTGGGTGACCACAGCACTGCGGATCGCAGCGGCAATCCGTGAGTTTCGATGACAGCGGAAATGTGGACTTATCCAGCAGCGAATTCGGGAGAATGCTTAATGGCGGACGAGAGATTCACATTCGTGACTCGACCGGACAGGCCATGCGCGGGAACGGCGGTCTCGCGATCCGGAAGTGTGGGGTCAGCTCGCGCGGAGATTGCCCGCCCATCCTGCGAACACCGGATCCGCACGATGGTCTCAACGCACATATTCGTCGTCGCCGTTCTGATCTTCGCCTCGACGACTATTGTCTGCAGACACGGGTTCGCGGCAGCAGAACTTCCCCGAGTCGACTTCAATCAGCATGTCCGTCCGATTCTCTCGAATCATTGCTGGAAGTGCCACGGGCCTGATGAGGCTGCACGGAAGGCCGGCCTGCGGCTCGATCAACGTGAATCAGCAACGGGAAAAACTGAAAATGATCTGATCGCAATCGTTCCGGGGAAGCCGGAACTCAGCGAGCTGGTTTCCCGGATTCAATCGCACGATTCCGACGTGATGATGCCTCCTGCGAGCACCAACAAACCGCTCAGCGATGATCAGAAGCAGACGCTGATCCTCTGGATTGAACAGGGCGCTGAATACTCACAGCACTGGGCGTTCGTTCTGCTGCAGCGACCAGAGGTGCCGCCAGTTGTACAGACCGACTGGCCGCAGAATGAAGTCGATCGATTTGTACTGAAGCAGCAGGAACAGCACGGACTGAAGCCGACAATGGAAGCAGGGCCGTCCGTCTGGCTGCGTCGAGTCACGCTCGACCTGACCGGCTTGCCGCCCACGCCGCAGGACCTTGACGAACTGATGGCCGCGCTTGAAACGGGCGTACCTTCCGACGTCTATGGTTCTGTGGTTGATCGGCTGCTGGCCGCGCCGGCTCATGCCGAACGCATGGCCATGCTGTGGCTTGACGCGGCCCGCTACGCCGACACCAACGGTTATAACAATGACGAAGCCCGAACGATGTGGCCGTGGAGGGACTGGGTCATTCATGCATTCGCCGACGACATGCCGTATGATCAGTTTCTGACCGAACAGCTCGCCGGAGATCTGCTTCCGGATGCCTCCGTCAGTCAGAAAGTTGCAACCGGTTTCAATCGCAATCATGTGCTGACGACAGAAGGCGGTATCATCGAAGAAGAGTACCACGTCGAATATGTTGCCGACCGTATCCATACGACCGCCACGGTCTTCATGGCAATGTCGATGCAATGTGCCCGATGCCACGATCATAAATTCGATCCGATTCTGCAGCGGCAGTACTATCAGTTCGCGGCGTTCTTTAACAATATCCCGGACAAGGTCGTGGGGTACAGTCAGGGCAAGATGGCCGACCCTACGTTATTGCTGGCCACGCCCGAGCAGCAGACAGAACTTGATCGTCTCGAACAGCGGATCGCAGAACTGCAGAAGCTGACCAGGGCCGAATCGGCGACGTCACCGGTGGTCGAAGGTACGGTGCCGAGTACCGAAGCTGCGGAAAAGGAACTCGAACAACTGACCAGGCAGCGGGAGGAACTCGACAAGTCCATTCCCCGGACCATGATTATGGCCGAACAGCCGGAGCCAAGGGCCACGTTCATCCTGAAGCGAGGTGCCTACGATCAGCGTGCCGAACAGGTGGATGCGGCACTGCCAATCACAATCTTCGACGCGGGGGTCAGTCGGCCGTCGATTCCCGCTGCACCGGTCTCCGTTCCACTCCACCCCGCATCCCGGCTCACGCGACTCGACCTTGCGAGGTGGCTGGCTGATCCAGCGCATCCGCTGACTTCACGAGTGGCAGTCAACCGGTTGTGGGAGATGCTCTTCGGCACCGGGCTGGTCGAGACAACGGAAGATTTTGGCGCCCAGGGCGCGCAGCCGAGTCATCCGGAGCTGCTGGATTGGCTGGCTACGGAATTGATCCGCAACAACTGGAGTCAGCGTGCAATGCTGAAAAAGATCGTGATGTCAGCAACTTACCGGCAGTCGTCCCGGGTTTCGCAGGAGTTACTGGAAAGAGATCCACGCAACCGGCTGCTGTCCCGAGGTCCTCGATTCCGCTTGTCTGCCGAAACCGTCCGCGATAACGCTCTGTTTGTGAGCGGCCTGCTGGCTGCCAGGGTCGGTGGCCCCAGCGTCAAACCCTACCAGCCTGACGGCTTGTGGGAAGATGTCTCCGTGGAGCGCCGCGAAAAATACGTTGCGGATTCCGGCGATGGACTCTATCGCCGCAGTATGTATACCTTCTGGAAACGCACGTGCCCGCCGCCCGGGATGTCCACATTCGACGCACCGGACCGGGAATCCTGCGTCATCCGTCGCTCACGAACGAATACTCCGCTCCAGGCGCTGGTGCTGTTGAACGATCCGACGTACATCGAGGCGGCCCGAAAACTGGCTGAACGAGTCTGCATTGCCGCGGAGTCTGATGATGAGCGGATCCGCCTGGCATTCCGCATCGTGCTCGCGAGGACTCCCGATGCCGAGGAACTCGCAACCGTAGAACAGGCTGTTGAATCGGCCCGTGAGCACTTCGCCGCTCATCCTGAAGCGATTGATCCACTGTTGTCCATCGGGGCCTCACCGCGAAGTGACCGCATTCCGCCTGCCGAACAGGCCGCGTGGACAACATCCATGAGCATGCTGCTGAATCTCGACGAAACGATTTCCAAGCCGTAGGAGGCTGCTGACAAAGGTGTCTCGAACTCTCCGGCATCAAGCTTTCGAAGTGTTTTCCGATGCCTCCAAAGTTCCAGACATCTTTTTCAACAAGCGGTTAGCTGCCGGGTCATATACGGGTGTAAACTGACCGATGAGATTCATCGAACCAGGAGTTCTCTGATGCCCATCAGCTTCCTTGACGAAGTCCGCAGCGGTACGGCGCCACCGCTCGTACCGATCACGGTGGAACAGTTCCACCAGATGATCCGCGCTGGGATTCTGCAGGACGGTGATCCGATCGAATTGATTGACGGACTGCTGGTGCGTAAGGATCGCAGCGCACGAGGAGAGAATCTCTTGACCCACAATCCCCGGCATGCATTATTTGTCTCGCGACTGCACCGATTGTTGACTTTGTTCTGTGAATCCGCTGGCTGCTACCTGCGAATTCAGCTTCCCGTAACACTGAGCAGCATCAACGCCCCGGAACCTGACGTGGCGGTTGTGCGAGGCACGGAAGAGGATTACGCAGATCGCCATCCAGGAGCAGGCGATCTGCTTCTTGCAATTGAGGTCGCTGATTCATCGCTCGGCTCGGACCGCTCGACAAAGCAGCGGCTGTACGCATCTGCTGCAATCGCCCGGTATTGGCTGATCAATCTTCCGGAATCGCAGATCGAAGTTTACGAATTACCGGACTCGGACTCCGGCAGGTACGCCAGCCAGACAATTCTCAAGCCGGGCCAGACTCTGGTGTGGTCACTCTCGCCGACGCAGCGACTGGAAATCAGCGTGTCGGATCTGTTCCGCTGATCGGCAGCGAATACGATCCGGAGGAACAACACCATGACAACTCGTAGAAGCATACTCAAGACAGCCCTTGGTTCAGCGGCGGTCGCAGCGTTGATGCAGCGGGATTGTTCCGGAGCGACGCTGGCGACACATTTCGCGCCGCGGGCGAAGCGAGTGGTGTATCTGTTTCAGTCGGGTGGTCCGTCGCACATCGATCTGCTGGATGAGAAGCCGGAACTTGCTCGGCTGCACGGGACGGAACTTCCCGATTCGATTCGTCAGGGACAGCGACTGACAGGGATGACGTCCGGACAGGCGAGTTTTCCCGTGATCGCTCCGAAGTTTCGGTTTCAGTCGTTCGGACAGAACGGCACGAGACTCAGCGAATTATTGCCGCACACGGGCCGAGTCATCGACGACATCTGTCTGATCCGGTCGATGCACACCGAAGCCATCAATCATGATCCGGCGATCACGTTCATTCAGACGGGATCGCAGCAGCCGGGCCGGCCGTCGCTGGGAGCGTGGGCCAGTTATGGTCTGGGAAGTGAAGCCGAAGACCTGCCGGCTTTTCTCGTTTTGATTTCACACGGCAGCGGAGCCGATTCCAATCAGGGCCTGCTTGAACGACTCTGGGGAAGCGGATTTCTTCCGTCCAGTCATCAGGGCGTCAAACTGAGAGGCAGTGGAGATCCGGTTCTGTATCTCAGCGACCCTCCGGGTATCTCGCGCGACCTTCGGCGGCAGATGCTGGATGGCATCGCAAAGCTGAATCAGCGCCAACTGCAGCAATCCGGTGACCCGGAAATCACCACGCGGATCGCACAGTATGAGATGGCGTTCCGGATGCAGGCTTCGGTACCGGATCTGATCGATGTGTCTCAGGAATCCAAAGCCACGATTCAGATGTACGGTGAGGAAGCACTCAAGCCCGGCACATTTGCCGCCAACTGTCTGCTGACTCGACGGCTGCTGGAGAAAGGAGTCCGCTTCGTTCAGCTCTATCATCGCGGCTGGGATCAGCACGGTAATCTGCCGACCAATATCCCAAAACAATGTCGTGACGTCGATCAGCCTCAGGCCGCGCTTCTGCGAGACCTGAAGCAGCGAGGGATGCTCGACGATACCCTGGTGATCTGGGGCGGAGAATTCGGACGGACGGTCTACGGACAGGGCGGACTGAAAGACGACTACGGCCGCGATCATCACGGCCGGTGCTTCAGCATGTGGCTTGCCGGCGGCGGAGTGAATCCCGGCATAGTCTACGGTCAGACCGACGATTACGGTTACAACGTGGTCCATGATCCTGTTCACGTCCATGATCTGAATGCAACGATTCTGCACTGCCTGGGATTCGACCACGAACGCCTGACGTATCGCTACCAGGGTCGGGACTTCCGTCTGACGGATATCCATGGGCAAGTCGTCCCGGGACTGTTGCAGCCCGCGGCCGGTGTCTGATTACATTCACTCGCTGAGCAGAATGGCGCTGGCCCAAAGGCCTTCTGATTCTACTCGTGACGCTTCCGGTGACTCTGCGTCTGCCGCCAGCGTTACAGCCGGGTCACACTTCGCGCACGGAGGACATTCGCCGTGCGGTTTTCGGTTCTCTTGGTCTGGAATCCGGATCATTGGCCAGACAATTCTGCGCATGAGCCAGCACACGCTGGTCGTATTCTTCCGTCCGTACGGCACGGGACATGTTGTGTTTCGCACCGTCGACGATCCACAGCGCGGCGGACGCCCCGACCACTTCCTGCAGGCGGGCGGCGATTCCGGGAGTCACATACGAATCACGACTGCCGGAGATCAGAAGAACGCTGGCGGGTTCAAGACCGGACACTTCGTTTTCCAGGTGCACATACGTGCAATTGCGGCGGGTTTCGCTGAGCCGGACGGCCTGCTTCAGGGTGATCTCAACATGCCATGCCGGTAAGAGGCGAAACAGCCACTCCGGAATTACATGCCGGACGAAACGGTCCACAAAAAACCGGATCATCGACATTGTGCCGAATGCACTGTCCGAAATGACGGCGCGAATCTTCGGGTAGCGGCATCCGGCAAGTATTGCAGCCACACCGCCACGGCTGACTCCGAACGCTGCGATCGGAAGCGTGTTCAGTCGGCGGTCGGATTCGATGAATTCGAGTGCCGCGCCGACGTCTGTCATTTCGAATTCGGTCATCCAGTGGATCGGCGTGTAACCGGCCATCGATTCACTTTCCCCCTGGTTGCGAAAATCGAATGAAAACACGATGAAACCATGATCCAGGAAAACCTGACAGTACCGCCGAGCCATCCAGTGGTTGCCGCTGAGTTCGGGCAGGAACAACACCAGACCGCGTGGATCAGGGTGGTCTCCGTTCAGCAGGCTGCCAGTCAGTTGCATGCCGTCGGCAGTGGGAAAACACACGCGCTGAGCATCGCCTTGTTCGGCGTCCGTGGCGACATTGAACGGCGGGACGTTCTCAAAGATGTCGCAGATCTGCGGCGTCACGATCCGGCGGAACACTCGCTCGCCGATCAGGAAGACTGCGATCATCCCGAAGATTAACCAGAAAATCACCACCTGTCACACTCCGCAACGGCAGTGAAGAAGAGTCCGCGGGAACGAATAAACCGGGAATCTGCTGCACACGGTGATCGGTCGACTCAAGAATGGGCTGGAATCTCAAACGACAGATCTAACCTTTGAAACCGGAGAGTATGAGGGCAACGTTCTGGCCGCCAAAGCCGAAACTGTTGGAAAGGGCCGCTTTGATGCGAGTCTCCCGTGCCTGGTTCGGGATGTAATCAAGATCACACTCCGGATCCGGTGTTTCGTAGTTGACGGTCGGCGGCAGCACGCCGTCCCGGATTGCCAGGAGACAGGTAATCGCTTCGACTGCGCCTGCGGCGGCAATCAAATGCCCCATCATGCTCTTGATACTGGAGACCGGCGTTTTCCAGGCGTGTTCGCCAAGTCCGCCCTTGATCGCCATCGTCTCAACCTGATCGTTGACTTTTGTACTGGTCCCGTGCGCGTTGACGTAGCCGATTTCTTCCGGATTGATTTCGGCATCTCTGAGTGCCATCTTGAT
>JANNGQ010000231.1:0-2987 GCA_031403975.1 Planctomycetota bacterium | reverse complement strand
TGTACTCACAGCTACAAGTGGGACCAGCACGGCGCACTTCGAGCCGATCATTCCCGGAATGCGATGGAGGTCGATCAACCGATCGCCGCACTTCTCGCAGACCTCAAGGCACGCGGTTTACTGGAGGACACGCTGATTCTGTGGGGCGGTGAGTTCGGCAGAACTCCTGTTGCCCAGGGCGATGACGGTCGCGACCACAACCCGCAGGGATACACGATGTGGCTCGCTGGCGGCGGAGTGAAGCCTGGAATCCGCTACGGGGCGACCGACGAATACGGTTACTTCGCTGTCGAAAACAAAGTGCACCTGCATGACCTGCATGCGACTATGCTGTACTTACTCGGCCTGGATCATCTTCGACTGACCTACAAAGTTGCAGGCCGGGACTTTCGTCTGACCGATGTGCATGGCCGTATCGTCAGCGAGATTCTCGCGTAATCAAGCAGTGTGAGGGGGCTGTTTTTGCCCGATGCCAACCTTGAACGCCCCCTCATCCGGCCTGTCGGCCACCTTCTCCCCCGAATCAGGGGAGAAGGGACTTTTGCAATGCCGCAAACCATTGCCGAAGCAAAACTTGTGACACAAAGTGAAGCTCTCCAACTAAAGTCGCGTAGAAACTGATCCGCATGTCGCGCCAGCAGCCGGGTTGAACTTGATCAATGTGGCAGGAGTTCAGCGATGTCCTCAGCCGTCATTGCGCGAGGAAAGATGGCTGGTTCGTCAAGACGTCCTTCCCAGTTGGATTCGTTGTCGCTTCGGCCGCCGAAGTAAATCTGGTCAATAGGCACGCTTGCGGCGGTTCCGGTGATTTCCAGTATTCCATTGAGGTAAACCTGGACATCGTCTCCTTTTCGGACCAGAACCACATGTTGCCATTGCCAGCGAGGAATCTCTGACTTTCCCGCAAGCAGGTGCTCGGAGGAAGTCCCTGTCTGCAGGATCAGCCGGCCCGTGTGGCCATTGCGTCCTCCGATCCCGAGGTGTTCTCCGAATCCACTCAGCCCATTGTCGTGGTCGCGTGAATAGAACCATCCGCTGATATCACGACCGTCGTTCGGCATACCGTTCCAGATCCAGAGTGCCACCGTGTACTGATCTCCAAGATCTTCCATGCGCGCCGTCAGACGTCCGCCGACAAAATGAGGACACCGATTCACCGAATCGTTGCCGCAGTAGGCGCTGGACCTCGGGCCTTCCAGATAATAGGTGATTGCAGGGTCGAGGTGTGCGTGGCGGTGGTTTCCACTCGCATCGGCGGCAATGGGTCCGTTGAATTCGTTGAGTCGCCACCAAGCCATCGGCTGAGCCGTTCGAATGGCGGCTGAACTCATTCCTTCCGGCAGTATCCAGTCACGCCGTGGCTGTCCGGTCACAAGCTCCAACAGCCGGATTCCTGATTGAGAAATCTTTGCTTCGGCCATGACTTCCAGCCCGGCGGAGCGCGCGGGCCAGGTGTTGTAGCCGCCGAACGGATGCTGCTCCGGAGGCGGAATGTATCCGTCACCGCCGTTAGCCAGTTCGATCACCATCGTGTTCTGACAGGGGCTGGCGGCTTTGATCTTCAGCCCCGTCACGGCATACGTTTCATTCGGTGTCGTGGCAATCGCGATGTCACCGAGACTCAGCGCCTGCACAACGACTTCCGTTTCCTGAGCTTCATGAAGAAGTATCTGCTCGCGAGCGTAGACCTCTGTCTGATCCTGAGGCATACGATCTCCCATTGCTGCAATTGTCCGCTGAGCCCATTCCAGGAGCTGTCTGTCGGGAACGCGGTACTTCAGTTTCAGTCGCTCTTCAGCCATCGCAATCCGGATATCATGACGATAAGTGATGCTGTCGCAGGACTTCAGCGCGAGATTCAGCAGTTCTTCGGCGTAACGATCAATTGTCAGGCCGGGGTTCCATGACTCCGGCCGCGTGTAGTCACGTCGCCAGATATCCCCGCTGCATCCGTGTGACATGATCCCCACAAAATCACTTTCCGGAGCGAGGTGGAGCTTCAGTCCTTCAGCAAACAGACCGAAGTAATCGGCACTGATGTCGTTGTCACTGAAATAGTGCATCGAGAAATTCGCCAGCATTGCCAGCGGCCTGCCGTCTCGTGTCTGTACAGAAATCAATGACAGTTCAGGATCTTTCGGACCAGCCTCCCCGACCACATCATCCCAATTCGCTCCCGCATGCATGTTGGCTCGCACGGTCGCATTGCCGAATGGATCTTCCGCAATCCGGTCAGGCCGTCGAATCCACTGACGCAGTGCCGTGTGCTCCGGAGCAGACGTTCGCGCAAAACCGATTTGAGCCGGTTCCAGTCGAGCCTCTGCATTCGCGATCACTTCCACGAGCCGGTCCCTCAGAAACGGCACATAATCAGGATCCGCATCTGTTCCCAGGGCACCCATTGAAGCCGGCGCGGAATGCGCATGCGTCGCTGCGATCAGAATCCGGTCCCTCGGGATCTTTGTCCGCAGTGAAGCCAGGGCTTTCACATCGTCGAGCAGAACCCGGCCGATCATGCAGCTGTCGACGATCACGATTGCCAGTTCCGATTCTCCGTCGGAGAACACCACCGCGCGGGCGTTGACTCGCGTCTTGATCTTGTCCAGGCTGCGACTCAACATGCCGCCATTGACAATGACCGGCAGTTTCTGAGGTGTAACATCAATCACAGCCGCACCGCATCGGAATTCGCCGGCACACGCATCGGCCTGACACAACCCGCAGGCAACGGACAAGCCAATCAACAGGCACACCATTTGGGGCGGATGATTTTCGGGACAGAATCTCATGGGGAGCTCCAGGAGGGGATGCGGACGGTTAACGTCTGTGGGCAGTGGGCAGTGGGCGGAATCGAGATTGTGCCGAATGCGACGCGGTGATGCTTCTCCGGACGGCCTGATTTCGGAAATTCGATCGGTGCGGGATGCATTGGCTGGTGTTAGAGTTCTGGCCAGGGAAAAAGATACCGGTGGAGAAGCCCGGCTTTT
>JANNGQ010000230.1:0-5255 GCA_031403975.1 Planctomycetota bacterium | reverse complement strand
GCGGATGCTGCGCTGAGCGCGGACCAGACCGTAGAACTCAATGTCACCGACAAGGCTCTTCTTCTTGCGCACCCCCGGCGTATCGATGGCCACGAATGATTTGCCGTCGACTTCAAAGCGGATATCGATGCTGTCGCGAGTCGTGCCGGGGATTTCACTGACGATCACCCGTTCACTTTGAGCCAGCTGATTGATAAACGTGCTCTTGCCGACATTGCGGCGACCGACAACGGCGATCCGCATATCTGCCGGGGACAGCAATTCATCGCCCTCGGCGGTTTCCGTCGGGAGGGCCTCGGGAAGCAGCGCGACAATGGCGTCAACAAGTTCGGCGCGGTTTCGGTTGGCCTTCACACTGGTCGTGGCGATCGGCAGCGAACACATCTGAAGAAACGTCGACGCTTCCATGTCGAGCTTCGGCGAGTCGCATTTGTTGACGACCAGCAGTGCGGGTTTCTGCACTCTTCGCAGCCGGTCGGCCACCGTCTCATCCAGCGGCGTCACGCCGGACTTGGCATCGACCACGAACAGCATAACGTCGCATTCGTCCAGACCGATCTGGATCTGACGCTCGATGTCTTCTGAAAGGTCATCGCTGTCAACGATCCCGATCCCGCCGGTGTCGACCAGCTCAAAGTAGCGGTCGCGCTCGTGCATGATCCAGGTGACTCGGTCACGAGTCACACCGGCCGTGGGATCGACAACTGAGATCAGCCGGTCTGCCAGCCAGTTCAGCAGTGAGCTTTTTCCGACGTTCGGGCGACCCACGATCGCCACTTTCGGAATTCCCATGATGCTGTCCTTTGAATCCGGCGTTCCACTAGCGGAAAAGTCCGGAAGAGTACACGGACTCAGCTCACCGGTCATGCGGTCCACCACCGCAGCGCCCGATTTTCGCGGAAGTTGCCTCGTTGTTTGCAATTTTCACAGAGGTACACGAGGCTGTCGCCCGAAGCGCGAGTTTTAAAGTTGAGCATTTCAGGCCCGGCGCGCCGGGATAGTCAGTGGCGTGAGCCACTGGTTTCGCAGCGTTGGATTTCGAGAGCTCCGAAGGGCAACGCCGTGAAGGATTTCCGTAGCCGGATTCGTGAGAATTCGGAGGAAAGCCGGCGACTCCGAAGTCTCACGACTCCGGCTACAGCTCCAACGCCAGTAATTCCATTGAAAGAACAAGCAGAATCGCAGGAAACCCCCTCATCTCCCGGCGCGCCGGGATCGGCCACCTTTCCCGGCCGGGGGAGAAGGGAATTCGCGAATATCCTGGAAAACACGGTGATGAATCCTTCACGGCGTGCCCCTCACAAATCGCGGAGAACCTCATGCGAACGAATCTGAAATTCCGGACCGCAATGGCGACCGTGATGGTTGTGAGTGCTGCTGTCTCCGACGCAGAAGAGTTCATCATCGGAGACCGGACACTGAGAGTTGCCGAGGGATACGAAGTTTCCCTGGCAGTCGATCCGGCTCTTGTGGCACGACCGATTGCCGTGGCTCGCGATGAACGTGGACGGCTTTATGTCACAGACTCGGGCGGCATGACAGAACGGGCGGAGAAGCAGCTGGAACAGAAGCCGCACCGCATTCGGCGGCTTGAAGATGTCGACGGAGATGGTCGTTATGACAAGAACATCTTGTTTGCCGACCGAATGATGTTTCCGGAAGGATGTCTGTGGTACGAAGAGTCGCTTTACGTCGCCGCGCCGCCGGAGATCTGGAAGTTGACGGACATCGACGACGACGGTGTGTCAGACAAGCGCGAAGTCTGGTTTGACGGGACGACTCTGACAGGCTGCGGAAACGATCTGCACGGGCCGTACCTTGGTCATGACGGACGGATCTACTGGTGCAAAGGGGCATTTGCCGAGCAGCGGCACAAGATGGCTGACGGCAAAGAACTGGTGACTCAGTCGTCGCATATTTTCCGGGCGAAACCGGACGGATCAGAGATGGAATCGGTGCTCACCGGGGGCATGGACAATCCCGTCAACGTCGCGTTCCTGCCGAACGGTGAACGATTCCTGAGCTGCACTTTCTTCCAGAATCCCGAAGCGGGGCGGCGGGACGGACTGATTCATGCGATCTACGGCGGTGTGTACGGCAAGAAACACGATTCGATCTATGCCCACCCGATGACGGGCGATGTCATGCCCGTGCTCAATCATCAGGGAGCGGCGGCTCCGTGCGGACTCATCGCAGGCAGTCATCAGTTGTTCGGCGGCGGATTCGATCAGCATCTGTTCGCATGCTACTTTAACCTCCACAAAGTCGTACGGCATGAACTGGTCCCGAACGGGCCGACCTTCGATACCCGCGACGTTGATTTCCTGGCGTGTGATCATCCGGATTTTCATCCGACAGACGTCTTTGAAGACGCGGACGGAAGTCTGCTGATTGTCGATACCGGCGGCTGGTACAAAGTCTGCTGCCCGACGTCGCAATTGGCGAAGCCGGATGTGCTGGGGTCGGTGTATCGAGTCCGGAAGAAGAGTACGGTGCCTGTGGTCGATCCGCTCGGCAGTCAGATTGCGTGGGATTCCTCGGATGCGGGTGAACTTGCTGCGTTACTCACGGATTCTCGACTGTTCGTCCAGCGACGAGCGACCACAATGCTGCGCCGAATGGGTTCCGCGGCTGTCGCTCCCCTGGCATTGTTGCAAAGGGATCGCTCAGCCGAGGTCCGCTGCCGTGTTGTGTGGGCACTGGCCGGCATCGACGATCCGTCGGCGCGAACAACGAACGCGGTCGCGCTGACGGATCATGATCTCACAGTTCGACAGGCGGCGATTCATGCAGCCGGGATCTGGCGAGACGCGGCGGTTCTCGATTTGCTGCTGACGGTTGTCCGATTCGATGAATCCGGCCCGGCCCGTGCCGCAGCGGAGGCCATCGGACGAATTCGCGATCCGAAGGCCGTGCCAGTGCTGTTCTCCGCCCTGGCCGAAAGAAGCGGAGCAGAGGATCAGGCTCGCGAGTCACTCGGCCCGGACGCGGTCCGACTGCGGTCGAAGCGTGAGTTGACGCAGTCAGGCGCCGATGCCTCCGGAGCGCCGGCAGACCCGGCGGAGCGAATCCGTGAGCATGCGCTGATTTATGCCATCATGGAAATCGGCGATGCCGCAGCAGCGAGACAGGGATTGACGCTTTCACAACCTTCCGTGGTCCGGGCCGCACTGGTCGCACTGGATCAGATGGAAAACGGCGGCCTGAATCCGCAGGATGTGATTCCCCGCATGAGTGATCCCGATGACTCGGTCAGAGCCACGGCCGCCTGGATTGTGAATCAGCACCCGGACTGGGGACCCGAACTGGCGAACTTCTTTGGTGAACGACTCGCACGAGCGTCGTCCCTGTCGCACGAAGAGCAGTCACAGGACCGGACATTGCTCGCAAGCCTGGCCGGATCACCCGAGATTCAGGCACTGTTGCTGAAACATCTGCTGGATCGTCAGAACGCCGCAGCGCAGCTGCTGACGCTGCAGGCATTGGCATCCAGCGGACTGTCGTCTGTACCGGAGGCATGGCTGGATGCACTGGCCGGGATTCTGGAACGGCCGGACGCTGCGACCCTGCCGCTGGCGCTCGAGGCAGCGCAGCGACTGCCGCAGCCAAAGGACGGCCATGCGGGTTTGAAATCCGCACTTGCTGCTGTTGCTTCCAGAGCCGATCTTGATCCCGCACTGCGATTGACTGCGATTGATTCTGCCGGAACCGGCCTGGTTCTGAACGCGGATACTTTCGAGATGCTGTCGGCCACGTTGAATTCAGAATCGCCGATGCCACAGCGCACGATCGCGGCAAATGCGATTTCGGCAGCGGCTTTGGCACCTGACCAGCTGGATTCCCTGCTGGAGATCGTCCGCACCGTCGGACCGATGGAACTTCCTGAACTACTGCCCGCTTTCGAAAAAAGTGATTCCGAAGAACTTGGGCTGCGGCTGGTGGATGCACTGCTGAACTCTGACGGTGTGCGGGGACTCCGACCGGACCTGATCACGCCACTGCTCAGCAAGTACCCGGCGTCAGTTCAGGCCGCCGGCAAGTCGCTGATCAAACTGCTCAACGCCAGCGTCGAAGAACAAACGGCGATGCTGGAAAAGATGCTGACAGAACTTCCGGAAGGCGACATCCGCCACGGACACGAAGTCTTCATGAGCAAGAAGGCCGCTTGCAACACCTGTCACAAGCTGGGCTATGGTGGAGGACGACTGGGGCCCGATCTGACAAACATCGGTCGAGTCCGGAATCGCCGCGACATCGTCGAAGCACTCATCTTTCCCAATGCCAGCATCGTCCGCGGCTACGAACCGATCAGTGCTGAGCTTCACGACGGGCGAGTGATCAGCGGCATCGTTGCCAGCGAAAGCGCCGATGAGATTGTGGTGGCAATCGACGCATTGAAGATCAGCCATCTCGCCCGGTCCGGAATCGCGCAGATTATCCCGTCGAATGTCTCACCGATGCCGAATGGCCTGGCCACACTGCTGACTCAGCAGGAGATCGCGGATCTGGTGGCGTTTCTGCAGAGTGATCAGCGGTGATAGACGTCGTGTCCGTTCAGGCCACAGAATCGGCTGTAATTCGCCGGAGCCGAACACCACAGCCAGCGTCGCGGCATCGTTTTTTCGGTTCATCGTGAAATGAAGTGCGCGTGGATTTTCTGAGGCACTTCTGTCCCAGCGCATCGGGATCCAACGTGGCGTCGGGGTATCTGTATTCCCGCGAATTCTGCATGGATTTCCGCCATGCGATTCCGGGCCAACGGCCCAAACGTTCTAGTAGCCTGGCCCAAGTACAGCGTCGGGCCAGGTCAACGAGCATCAATCCATCACCACGGCCCAACGGGCCAACCAGTCAATGAGAGTCGCCCGAGCAACCCCCGAATGGCCGGCCCGTTGGGCCTGAAATGTTTGCATGGTGTCTGTTTCCTGGGCCGACGCTGGCGCTTGGCCCAGGCTGTTGGAATGGGTGGACCTTTGGTCCGGAATCGCCGGCCCTCTGAGAGTTCAGACGACAAATGCCCATTTCTATACTTCGCACTTCATTTCACGATGAACCGTTTTTTTGCCGTCTCGCCTTTTCATTCGCGAGAATTGTCTCCGCAGCTGGAACTCAGGGAAATGCACACATCCGACGACACGGGGTCGCATCCGCTTGCCGCATTCTGGCAGCTGGATCCGGGATGCACGTATCTGAATCATGGATCGTTCGGACCGTCACCGATGCCCGTCCAGCGGGCTCGCGAGGGATGGAGCAGG
>JANNGQ010000229.1:0-5273 GCA_031403975.1 Planctomycetota bacterium | reverse complement strand
CGCCATCGAGGCCGCTGAGATTGTCGTGGGATATCTCAAACGCAACGAAATCCGCTGTGCCGTCAACATGGCTCCGGTGTCTGCAGCTGAAATGCTCGACTTGAAGCACTATCTGAACCTGTGCTACCGGCTGGGACTGCTGTCGGCACAGATGATCAAAGGTCAGGGCCTGAAGGGGGCGGAGGTCATTTATCGCGGCGAAGCATCCGCAAAGAAGACTCGGCTGCTGACGAATGCGTTCACCGCCGGGCTGCTGGAATCGGCTTTGGATGAAAGCGTCAACATTATCAATTCGACCTCGGTCGCCCATGCTCGCGGGATTCATATTCGCGAGTCAGCCAGTGGCGAGTGTGAGAATTTCGCCTCAATGGTCTCCGTTGTTCTGACCACTGATCAGGGCACGTTTGAGGCATCGGCCACGATCTTCGGCAATCAGTTTCTGCGTCTGGTGAGACTGAACGAGTTCCACTTCGAGGCCTATCTGGACGGATTGCTGCTGATCTACCGCCATCGCGACGTCCCTGGTCTGATCGGCTTCATCGGGACGGTGTTCGGCGAACACAATGTGAATATTGCCCAGATGGCACTCGGTCGCAAACAGGATCACCCGGGCGGCGCTTCGGTGGCCGTGCTGAATCTGGACAGCGAGCCGTCCGCCGATGCGATTCAGAAGATCCGCTCACACAAGGAGGTCACGGGCATCGACATCGTCCGCCTTCCTGCTGCCGGAGCCGCATTGCCGTGGCTCACCGCGTCGTAGCGAATTTCCAGAGAAGGGTTTTCCGCAATGAGACACGAGAGAACGCGTTCGTAGCCGAAGTCGTGAGACTTCGGAGTCACCGGGTCACCCCCGAATTCTCACGAATCCGGCTACAAAAATCCCTCACGGGGTTGGGCGTCACTGCTGCAGCGTCACTGGCCCAGGGTACTCACAAAGATATCGATGTACATCACGAACACGAATAGTGAGATGATGAACAGCAGTCCGAAAGCGTGAGCCCAGTTGACGACTCGCGGGCTTGGCTTGCGGCGGGTGATTCCTTCCCACAACAGGAACACCATGTGTCCGCCGTCCAGAATCGGGATCGGCAGGAAGTTCAGGATCGCCAGGTTAATGCTGAGGAATCCCAGGAACATCAGCAGATCAATGACGCCTCGTTCTGCCACCATGTAACCGATCTTGGCGATTCCTACCGGTCCGCTGAGTGAATCCACGGCCACATCGCCGCGGATCAATGAACGCAGCGTCATGTAGATTGAGACTGTCGTTTTGCGGGTCCGGCGAAGACCAAGGCCCAGAGCATCTCCGAATGAGCCGGCCTTCTGCAGATCGCGGTCGTCCTGCCAGATGCCTCCGTTGAATCCTCGAAACCAGCGAAACCAGCCGTCAGCCTTTTCGCTCTGCTTCAGGATTTCGGATCCCGTGGTCTTGCCTTCTTCAAAGTGAATTCGGACGTGCCGGTTGGGAACCTGCTGGATCGATGCAAACGCCCATGCCCAATTGATCTCTTCGACCGTACCTGGTTCTTTCTTTTCCAGTTCAGCAAGCTCCAGTGTCACAATCTTGTCGTCATCGCCATCACTGTAAGCATCCGGCTTCTTCTGGCCAGGTTCCGGATGAACGAGCACAATCCGGGTGATCTTCATTCCTTCCGAGAACTTGCCAAGTCTTTCCGCTTCGGAACCGGGCAGCACTCTGGCAATCCGAGGCTGCACCTGATACCCGATACCGATTGCAGGAACCGTGAGCGGGTTCGTTTTGTAAACAGGCATCTCCAGCCAGCCGGGGGCGTCCGTCGGGACAACTTCCAGAGTCACGTTTTCATTGCCCTTCAGCGACGAAGCCGCTCGGTTCACAACAACCTTGACGGTCTTGCCAGCCTGCTGAGCAAAATACACCGGCAGCTGGAGCGGATCAAAATTCTTCCCGGGCTCCTTATCGTCGACCGAGACAATCAGGTCACCCACTTGAAATCCGGCCTTTTCCGCGATCGAGCTCCTCTGGACCGCGCGAATCGGGCCCATCGCCATCCAAAGTCCGATCGACCGGATTGCCGCCGGCGGCACCGTAATCTCAATGGTTTCGTTCGCCGGTGCGGACTGCGGATTGTCCGACTTCAGTTGTCGTTCCACCGTATAAACCAGCTCACGATCGGCATACTTCGCGGTCATGTACTTCAGCGAAGAGAACAGTTCGGTTTTTTGAGCAACCGCCGGTTCGACGACAGCCTGCCCGGCGGCCGCGGCGTTTTCCGGAGTTGCTGCACCTTCCGGCGAGACCACAGGTGCGACTCGCAGCGGAAGCGCATTCATCGCGACGATCCGATCGCCCGCCTGGAATGGCTGCGATGCGTTTTCAAGCGCACTTCCTGCGTCGGAGATCAGCTCTGGATCTTCTACATAATCCACCATCTGGGTCGTAATCGCGGGGCCCAGCCCGACGGAACGACCGGGTGACGACTTCAGCGGCGTCAGTGTTTCGCTGAAACTGCGGCCGTCAAGGTGCGTTCCCTCGATGGCTACATCACCGGACGACAGGATCACGGCTTCCTGCAGGTCACTGAAACTACGGATCTTCTCGCCGTTGATCACGAGGATCCGGTCGCCAGGCTGCATTCCTGCCTGCCAGGCCGGAAAGCCCGGCACGACATTTCCAACCACCGGTGCTGGTTCCAGAACTCCGAACCAGTAACACGTTGTAAAGAACAGAAATCCGGTGATCACGTTCATGATCACGCCGGCGGAAATGATGGCCATCCGCTGCAGCACGGGCCTCGCGGAATAGGAACGCGGGTTTTCCGCAATTTCCGAACTTGTCATCTGGTTCGGATCCATGTCGTCCTGCCCCAGCATTTTGACATAACCGCCGAACGGCAGCGCCGAGAGAGCGTATTCGGTTTCGCCGTGCTGCCGGCTCCACAGAATCGGACCGATACCGATACTGAATCGTTCGACGTGAACGTTGCACCATTTGGCGACGGCGAAATGACCCAGTTCATGAAAAAATATCACGAGCCCGAGGCCGAGCACGACCGACAGGACGCTGAGAATCTTCGAAAAGACGGCTCCGAAATCTGATGCCGCGAGTATCTGAAATGCTAGGTCTTCCACCGAGCTGCTTCCTCCCGAGCCCTCCCGTCTGCCTGAAGCAATTGCTCCATCGACGGTCGAGCCTCGAATTTGTGGTGGTTCAAAATGTCTTCGACAACGTGAGTGATCCGGTGAAACGGCAGTTCGCGATTCAGAAACCGCGCCACCGCGACTTCGTTCGCCGCATTCAGCACAGCTCCACAGGTTCCGCCCTGCTGAGCCGCCTCAAACCCCAACCGCAGTGCCGGAAAGGCGTCCATGTCCGGCGGATGCAGCTCAAAGGTCCGTGACTGGCTCCAGTCCGTCTTTCTCGCCGGCCCCGCCGGCCGGTCCGGAAACAGCAAAGCATACTGGATCGGCACACGCATGTCCGGTGGTGACATCTGAGAAATCACCGATCCGTCCTGAAACTCAACCAGCGAATGAATGTACGACTGAGGGTGAATCACGACACTGATCTCGTCTGCCTGCAGTCCGAACAGCCAGCGGGCTTCAATAATCTCCAGTGCCTTATTCATCATTGTCGCAGAATCCACCGATATCTTGGGACCCATGTTCCAGGTCGGGTGCCGCAGCGCCATTTCCGGTGTTACGGATTCCAGCTGAGAACTTGAGAATCCGCGAAACGGTCCTCCACTGGCCGTCAGGATGACTTTACGAAGATCCTGTCTGCAGCCGGACTGCAGGCACTGAAAGATCGCACTGTGCTCACTGTCGACCGGAATGACTTTCGCCCCGGTTTCGGACGCACGCCGCATAATCAGCGGGCCTGCGATCACCAGCGATTCTTTGTTCGCCACCGCCACTCGCTTCCCGGCATCCACGGCAGCCCAGGTCGCTGGCAATCCCGCCGCACCGACCATAGCGCAGACGACAGTCGTGATGTTCGACTGCCGGATAAGTCCCGCCGCAGCCTCAAGTCCCTGATGCCAGTCCGTTCCGTTTCCCACGGTGGGTTCCGGAAGAGTCACGTCTTCGGCACCGATCAAAGCCCAGTCGGGTCGGAACTCCGAGACCTGCCGGCAGAGCCGTTCCACACTTCGATTTGCGACCAGACCCGCTGCGCGCAGGCGTTCGGGATGCTGTCTGATCACGTCAAGGCAGCTGGTTCCGATCGACCCGGTCGACCCGAGCAGCGCGATGGAGTGAGGTTCAGACAACGGAGAAAATCTTGACCCTGGACAGTATGAGCGATGAGCCCGAAGCCCCGAATCCGGCTTCGGCAGCGGAGCAATCCGCCGACCGGCTGGATTCTATACGAATCCGACGGGCGGATGAAAGACGCATCGGCACTGCGGGTCCTCGCCACCGGGCTCGCCCCGGGGGGTCAACGGCCGTGGCGCTACTCATCGGAACCCAGTAGCGCCCAACCCAAAAAACCACCGGGGCGAGCCCGGTGGCGGGCAGTTCGCGCGCAATATCACGGAATACTCGATAGGATGCCCATGAGTCGATGATCGTGCACAGGGGACCAATCGAGTGGCAGAACGGGATTCCATATTGATCAGTCGGCGACAGCGAGTCGGATGGATTGCCGTCACATGTCTTACCGCAGCATCAATCGGATTTGCAGCTCAGGGATATGAGTCCGCCTGGGCATCCATGGCAAGCCGAATCGGTATTGTCCTCGGTTCGCTGTGGATGTGCCTTCCGACAGAGACTCGTCCGGCCGCCTGGTCAGCGATGACACCCGGACGACTGGCCCTCGTCGTCGTTGCGGCGGTGTTGAGCTATCGAGTCAGCGTCAGGTACTTGCCGTTCCTGGTGGCAGCAGGATTCCTGGGCTGGCTACTGAGACCAAAGAAGAAACAAAGGTGACAGCAGGTCATCGGCAAGAACTTGTTTCGGCTGTCCCAGGTTCTCTTGACGACCCCATCCAGCTCGGGGGACTGGCGGATTAGTCGCGATTCCTTGTGGGGCAGGCTTTCAGCCTGCCGTGCGTTGAGGAATTACCCGTGTTTTTGGATTGACGAGGCAGGCTAACAGCCTGCCCCACGATTAAAACGACAGTCCCCTCGCCTGGATGGTGAAGCTGATGGAGAGCTAGTCCTTAAACAAGCGACCCCGCGACGGCCGTTCGTGTGAGATTTCCGCGCAGCGGCGACCCCAGGCGAGCGGGTCGCGGTGGTGGAAGTCGGATTAGAATCGGCATAAGTGATTTCTTTTGCGGCAGGAATGCTGCG
>JANNGQ010000228.1:0-6021 GCA_031403975.1 Planctomycetota bacterium | reverse complement strand
GTTTCTGCTGAACTTTCGCACGACCTTCATCACACTCACCGCCATTCCGCTCTCGCTTGTCATTACCACGCTGGTTTTTCGAATCTGGGGCCACATCACCGGGACACACCTCTCAATCAACGTGATGACCCTGGGTGGTATCGCGGTGGCAATGGGAGAGCTGGTGGACGATGCGATCGTGGATGTCGAAAACATCTTTCGCCGACTGAAGGAGAGTAATTTTCGATTTTCGATCGATGATTTGAGATTGGAGGAAAGGGCCGGCACAGCACAGGATGCGGCTTCAATCGAAAATCAAAAATCAAAAATCAAAAATCGCACCCTCCTTGTGGTGTACGAAGCCAGCAAAGAAATCCGCAGTGCGATCGTCTTCGGAACAGCGGTTGTGATTCTCGTGTTTTTGCCGCTGTTCGCGTTGTCCGGTGTTGAGGGGCGGCTGTTTGCTCCGCTTGGCGTTGCCTACATCGTTTCGATCCTGGCATCGCTGGTGGTTTCACTGACGGTGACACCGGTTCTGTCCTGGTATCTGCTGCCTCAGTCAAAGGCGACTCACGCAAAACACGACGGGTGGCTGCTGCGATGGTTGAAATGGGGAGCCAGCCATTTGATCCGTCTCAGTATGGCATGGCCGTTGTTGTTGATGGCGCTGACGTGGCTGATGGTGATTTATGCCGGCTGGGAGCTGTCACGGCTCGGACGGAATTTCCTCCCTCAGTTTGATGAAGGCAGTGTTCAGATCAATCTGACATTGCCGCCGAGTTCCTCTCTGGATGCGTCCAATCAGGTTTCGGGAGTGATCGACCGGAAACTGCGGGCGATGCAGAAATCCGAGCAAAACCCCGACGGTCCGATTCTGCATTTCGTCCGACGGACCGGCCGAGCGGAAATGGATGAACACGCTTCTCCCGTCAACACCGGGGAATATATTCTCAGTATGAATCCAGACATCCAGAGCCGTCGCGAAGAGGTTTTGAGGACGTTTCTCGACGAATTGCAGGAAGAGGCTCCAGGCGTTGATGTCGAAGTCGAACAACCCCTGGCTCATTTGATCAGTCACATGGTCTCCGGGGTCTACGCTCAGATCGCAATTAAGATTCACGGCGATGATCTGGACACTCTTCAACAGCTGTCGGAGCAGGTCAAGACAACTCTGCAGTCGGTTCAGGGCTTGACTCCGCCAATCGTCGAGCCAATTCGCCAGACGGAGGAACTGCACATTCGTCTGCGATCAGACGACCTGGCCTTTCATGGACTCACGCGCGCGTACGTCGGCCAAATCGTGCAAACGGCACTGCAGGGAGAAGTTGTGTCTCAAGTGCTGGAGGGACAGCGTCGCTTTGATCTGCTGGTCCGATTGGAAGAAAACTATCGCACGGACTACGCGAATATCGGCCGCCTTCGGATTGACCTGCCGGACAATCGAGGACAAATCGAATTGCGAGAGGTGGCTGACATTGGGGAAGGGGCTGGCCCCAATGCGGTCAACCGCGAGAATGCCCGACGGCGAATTGTCATCCGCTGCAACACTCAGGACCGCGATCTCGCCAGCGCCGTTGCAGAGATTCAGCAGCGTGTTGAAAGTCAGATTGTTCTGCCGGAGGGCTACTTCGTCGAGTATGGAGGTCAGTTTGAAAGTCAGCAGAGTGCGACCCGGACGATCAGCGTTCTGGCGGGAATCTCGGTCATCGGAATGTTTGTCGTGCTGATGATTCTGTTCCCCTCTGTTCGCGTGGTTTTGCAGATTCTGAATGCCCTGCCGACGGCCTTCATCGGTGGTGTTCTGGCGCTGGTCATCACGCAGCAGTCGTTGACAGTCGCGAGCCTTGTCGGCTTCATCTCCCTCGGCGGTATTGCCGTCCGTAACGGCATTCTCCTCGTGACACACTACTTTCACCTGATGAAACAAGAAGGCGAAGACTTTACGCAGGACATGGTCATGCGGGGCAGTCTCGAACGACTCGCGCCGGTTCTGATGACAGCCCTCACCGCCGGGATCGGACTCGTGCCGCTCGTACTTGGAGGTCAGGAACCAGGGCGCGAGATCTTGTATCCGGTCGCGACCGTAATTCTGGGAGGTCTCGTCACTTCGACGTTTTGTGAATTCCTGATTCACCCCGGCCTGTTCTGGAAGTTCAGCGGCAACGATGCGTTGAAACTCGCCCGCAAAGGCGAAAGTGAGAATGAGCTTTGATCACACGCTTCTGATCCATGGTCATTGATTGGAACGTCACTCTGGCGTCCCGCAATCAAAAACCGAAAATCGAGAATCGTCAATTTACCCCCCCTCGTGTTTTTTTAGGAGAGTACCCATGAAGAAGACCCTCGTTTCATTTGCGTCACTGGCTGGCATCGCAACCTTCGCGTTCGTCGCCGGCTGTGGAGATGCGGAGAAACCTGCCGCCAATTCCACGCCGCCGGTAACTCAACAACCCACCGGTGACAAGGAAGCTCCCAAACATGCGGCCCACGGAGCCGGCCCGCACGGAGGCGCTGTCGCCGACTGGGGTGGCGGCAAATATCACGTCGAATTCACTGTCAATCACGACACGCAGGAGGCCACAGTTTACGTCCTTGGCAGCGACGAAAAGACCGCGGCACCGATCAAGACTGACAAAGTGCTGCTGAGCATCGTGGATCCGCAGTTCAACGTTGAGCTCGCTCCCGTGCCACTGGACGGCGAAGCGGATGGTATGGCGTCGCAATTCGTCGGCAAGCACGAAAACCTGGCCAAGGTGCAGGAGTTCGACGGAACCATCAGCGGCGAGATCGAGGGCACCCCGTTCTCGGGTGATTTCAAGGAAGAACCGCCGGGGGACGACGACAACAAATAGCGGCGACGAGTTTTTGAAATCGGATTTGCAGCTCTGCCCCGCGGAACGATCTGCGGGGCAGAGAACGCCGGTCGAGGCGGCAGCGACAATCGTTATCCGGATTTCGGACTCCTTTGCAAAGGAATTCAATGGCATCAATTCTGCTTCGCGTCGTGATCCCGGTGATCATCATTCTGACCGTTTCGGAAGCCTCGCGCCGTTCACCACGGCTGGGAGCATTGCTGCTGACATTGCCCATCGTGAGCATTCTTGCATTTGGCTCGGCCTGGCTGCGAGATCACGATCTGATGCGTCTCTCGCAAATGGCCCGAGAAACACTGATCCTCGTACCGCTCGGACTTCCGTTCTTTGTTCCGCTGGCATTCGCGGAGCGCCTCGGTCTTGGGTTCTGGACGGCAGCTTGTGCTGGACTATTGCTGGCATCGACAACGATCGGGATCTGGCTTGCCTTCGGCCCGAAATGATTCAGTCACTGCAGTGCTCAGAATTCTCCCACGACTTCCCCTCCAGCCCGGGACATCAATGCCTGGTAGGTGTTCAGGTCGATGTCGTGCGATATTAAGCCGACCGATCCGTCGGCCAATCCAAAGAAAACGCCTCCAGGATGCTGACTGCTGAATCCGGGGTACTCTATTCCTCGATCGTTTCGTTGATGTCCCAGGCCAATTTGGCAACTTATCGTTTCGTTTTGTCGGCAAGGTGAACGGGACAAACACACGCGATGCGTGGACGGTTCGTCTGGCTTGGCATTGATTTTGGTCAAGCAATACCCATTCGCTCGTCTGCACATCGAGCGACTCGAGGGGGAATTCAGTGCTTCAGTGTCAGCATTTTTCAGTTTTTGCTTTAACTTTCCAGGTTGACTTGGCGTACTAACCGTTAGAATGTCGAGCACTGGTCGGGCTCGGAGATTTGCTTTTTCCTCCTTGGCCCCGAGAGCATGCTTCAGCATCGCTTTCAAATTCTGTCTGTGCTGCTGATCGCTCTGCAGCTTCTGATTCCGTCGGGTGCGCCGTGGCTGCATCTATGCGTCGAATCGGGTTGCTGCGCTGCGGCTTCAGCCGGAGATTCCGCTGCGCACTCGGAATCTAACACGCTATTGGTCTCCCAGTCCTCGAATGCAGCTTGTCGGCACCATTCTCATTGCCGGCATTCCTGTCGAACACAGGAGATTGTGGAGGAGTCCTCACACCAGGAGTCTGAAGAGCCGCAGCCGCATGACTGTTCGAATTGTCCCGTGTGCCAGACGATCGCAGCCCCTCGAACTCTGGCCGCATTGCTGCAGCTCCCAGCCATTGCTGAGACAGTTGAGCTGATTCCTGTCGTCAATTCTGCAGACCCGATGCTTGGATTCGGGCTGCCATGCCAGTGCCGTGCTCCGCCAATCGCGTGAGCATTGTGCTCCGTGGTGATCGATGTGCGCCACGACTCCGTTCCTTATGCCGCAATCCGCCTGTCGGATGTCGCAAGGTGACTGAGTTCAATGCGCCGCATTTTGCTTGTGCGATGCTGTCGCACCATGCTTTCGCAGTGTGGAGATCCGGAGTCATTCATTGACGTTTCGTGCCGTCGACTCAATGAGCATACGCCTCACATGAGTTTACAGATTGACGCTCCTGTGTGTACTGCAGGGGCTTAGGCCGCACGACGATTTTCGCATCGATTGAGTCATCTCGTCTGCGGCTCGTGCAGCGCGATTACGGGTCCGACCAGTCCGTGCACTGCACGGCCGCGACGAGATGTATGTTCCGACAAAACTTCGTTCTGCGGCCCCGCTGTTCAGCGCCCCGACAGACATGAGTATCAGAATTCACTGGAGTCGTTTTTCATGAAATCAATGAACAGAATTCGGCGAGCGTTCACGCTGATCGAACTGCTTGTCGTTATCGCCATTATTGCAGTGCTGATCGCACTGCTGTTGCCAGCCGTTCAGAACGCTCGTGAAGCTGCCCGGAGAACTCAGTGCAAGAACAACTTGAAACAGATCGGGCTCGCTCTGCACAACTATCACGATACCTACAGAATGTTTCCGTCCGGTTGGATCGCTGTGGATGACACAGGGGCTCCCAGTGCTCACGAAGGTACCAGCGGAGTCGGCTGGGCCACGATGATACTGCCTTACATCGAACAGGCGAATGTTTACAGCCAGTTCAATGCAAGTCTCCGCCTGACGGATCCGGCAAACGCCGCATTTCTGCGAAACCAGATCGCCAGCTATAAATGCCCTTCAGATCCTCAGCCGGAGTATTTTTCCCTTGCTGAGGAAGGTAGCGGAGCAATCCTCGCGAAACTGCCGATTGCGAACTACATCGGTTGCTTCGGGACGGTAGAGCTTGACGGCTGCGAAAACGCTCCCGGTGATCTGCCGGTCATGGCCGACGGAACCTGCAAAGGCGACGGCATCTTCTACCACAACAGCAGCGTGCGGATCGCTTCCATTACCGACGGCACGACATACACGTTCATGGTCGGTGAACGAAAAAACTGTGGAGCGTTTGGGCTGGTACACGAGCTGGCCAGGCATGATCGCTGAAGGCGAAGAGGCATTTCAGCGAGTCTGCGGCTCAGCAGATCATACGCCCAATCACCCGGCCACACATTTCGATGACTTCAGCAGTAATCACACAGGAGGCGCTCAGTTCTGTCTTGGAGACGGTTCTGTGCGATTCATCTCCGAGAACATTGACCAGGGGGTTTACCAGTCGCTGGCCACAATTCAGGGTGGCGAGGTCGTCGGAGAATTCTGAAAGCTCCGGACGCCTCGCGATGCCGTTTTCTCGCAGCATGGGATCTGTCGGGCTGTACACGCAGTCGGGAGGTTCTGCTTCGTGAAAACTGGCCTCACCGAGACCGAGGTTTCGCTTTTTCTACAACCAGTTCGATCTTGTTCTGTGCTTCCGACCTGATCGTGACGAGCAGAGGTGATGAGGTGTAGGAACCGAACCGCACATCAACGGGGGAGCCATGATCAATCTGGTGCTTGACAAGTCCTTCGCTGATCAGCATTTGCACGACGATGGCTTTATGCTCGCCAGCACAGGCACCGTCGTTACTCGAAAACGTACCAAGCTCGAACGTGCCATCATTTCGGATGGTACCGTTGGCATTGATGTTGTGACCTTTGGACAGCAATTCCACGGTCCCCAGCTTGACCGGTTCACCATCGGAGAAACGCACTCGTCCACTGACC
>JANNGQ010000227.1:0-3499 GCA_031403975.1 Planctomycetota bacterium | reverse complement strand
GAAATCGCCGGTGAAGATGATCCACGGCGTGTCCTTGCTGCGGGTGTCGTCGTACAACGCCCACGACACATGCTCCGGCGTGTGGCCTGGTGTGTGGATGGCCTTGAGCCGCATCGAACCGACCTGCACTTCGTCGCCGTCCTTGACCACATGGTCGGCATACGGGGGAGTCCACTCCGCACCGCCCATTCCCGACGAGTGGATGACCGGCTGATCCTTGAGCCGAGCCTTCAGTTCCCGTGCGCCGCTGACGAAGTCGGCGTGGACGTGAGTCTCCAGAATGTGGCGGATATGGAGGTCGTGGTCCCTGGCAGAGGCCAGGTACTCTTCCACGTCTCGGGTTGGGTCGATCACGGCGGCTTCGCCCGTCCGTTCATCGCCCACCAGATATGAAGCAATCGCAAGCCCCGAAACGAAGCGTTGATGCAACAGCATGACTTTGTTTCCCTTTGTGATGTGTTCGTCGTCAGGTGATCGTGCGAGATGGTTGAGCTTCAGCCGCAGCACGACTTGTTCGACTGAGGCGGACACTGTTTTGAATCGGACGGCTTCGAGCCTGCCGCCACACTGCCTGGCGAAGACGCAGCCACTTGATTCCACGGCATCCGAGCCAGCATCATCCCCATCGCACAGGTATCGGTGATTCCCGCAAAGGCCAGTCCCGCACCGACGAAGGCCGCGAGACCAATCCAATACGGATTCACGAAGTAGCCAAGTGCCGAACCAGTAACGACCAGCAGCCCGGCTGCGATGCGCACCTGCCGCTCCAGCGAAATGGACTTCTTGCCACGGACAACAGGCCAGCCAGCTTCCACGCAAGCCAGCGTGCCGCCCTCGATGTTGACTACGTTCGTGAAGCCCGCCTTGAGGAACTTCTCGCACGCCTGCTGGCCCCGGCTTCCCGAGCGGCAGATGACATACAACGGCTCGTTGGACGAACCATTGCGAGCCCGCATCACTGCCGCTGGATCGAGTTGATCCAGCGGGAAGTTCCGGGCGACTTCGACGTGGACCTCTCGAAATTCAACGGGCGTGCGAACGTCGATGAGTTCAACCTTCGCTCCGCTCTGACGAAGTTCGGCAAGCCGTTTCGGAGAAATTGTGGCAACCATGACGAATGCTCCTTGTAATGATGTTACCGACACTCGCATGAAAAAAGCCGACGTGCCGGAATCCACTGAGGGCATTCCAACACGTCGGCTTACTCGCAAACGAGCCTACTGGCACAGCCAACTTGCTCTTTCGTTAGTCATCCGGCAAATTCGATGAATCCTGGGCCTTAGCGGGACCAGGCTCACACGATCCAGATCATACCATGTTCCAGGCAAGCAAGCGACGACCAGCCGACCAATTGAGAATCAATGCTGCTCAAAAGACTTTATCGGGCGCAATGGATGGATCTCGGAAAAACTTGCGGCGTCGGTGATTTCTGCTGTATCCCAATACATGAATCCGTCGCCCGATATGGCCAGCAGCGGCGAGGCATGACTGGCGTTTGGTGGCTCCGCCAGCCTCGTCCTGCGGCCACGACTTCAGCTGTCACCAGGGCTTCAAAGCACTCGTCGATTCCGAGCGAACCCTGAACAACCGCCGTCAACGCGTCGGCGACATTCTGGTAACGATCCGAGCGCGCCAGTTCGTCGGCCCAATCGCCAGCCGTGTTGTTGTCGAAGATCCCTTCCGCCCAAAGCACCCAACCGCGGCTGCGTGTTCATGTCGCTGTCGGAATACCTGCAGTTGCTCGACTGGACCGGTCGTCAGTTGCAACCTGGTAAGAAGAGTTCGGTGCCAAAGCACGTGCCTGCCATTCTCGAACGTCTGAACCTGTCGGCGGAACTGTGGCTGAATACTGTGGAACAGTTCGACAAGCGTCGTTCGGCGAACCGCATCACGCCGGCGTCAAGGTTCAACGCATCTGCGCAAATGCCAACGAAACTGGTTCTGCGTCGGTGACAGCGACGACCGCACCGCCGGCAAACGCATGCATTGTCAAACTCGATAATCACAATGGATGGCCCCGATGACTCGCCAAATCGAAGATCGCGGCAGCGTCGCGGATGCTTCGCGATCCCGATCAATCCGTGTCCGAGATCGCCCAAGCCTGCGGCTTCTACGAGCACAGTGCCTTCACCCGCGCCTTCCGGTCCGCCACCGGCATGACGCCTTCCGAGTACCGTTCGCAACCCTAATTGGCCGTAGAGTGCATGGTGAAGAATCTATTGTGTCAAAGCCTGGCGTCGCCGCAGTTCCGAAATCAAGTTCGCCCAACGCCGTGCCTGGCGCGGGTCCGTTCTTCTTGCGAGGTGCTGCTGTGCCTCATGGAGATCGTGCGCAATTTCCTGCGGCTGTTTCGTGCTGCTGCTGACAAGCTCGTAGTACCTTCGGGACAACTTCGGCCCACCGTAGAGAGGCGCGAGTTCTCGATCGATCCACGTTTGATAGTCGAGCTGGGGGTTCCAGCTAAACGCCTCCAGAGCCAAATAGTTCAACTCGTTCTGAGGACTGGCGGCGCCGATCTGACCAATGATTTGCAGGCCCTCGGACTGGTCAGCGATCGCTCGGTGACAGGTCTGTTGGATCAAGTCGCTCACCAGCGAGTAGGTGCCGCCAAAGGCCACGGCTGACTTGTCCGACTCGCCCCACCATTGGCGTTTCACATCCCAATGACTCCCTTGATGCAAGAGGCCGACCGAATGATTCGTCCCAGTCGGCGGACGGAGGCTGAGCGGCCAGGAGCCGGCCGGATTCAAGATCGGATCAGCAATCATCTTGGTGTAGGTCCACTGAGTGATCGCACTCTTCGGATATTGGTCGAGGAACTTGGGAGGGTTGCTCAGCAGCGCGGCGTTGTACGAGTCGTAGCAGGCATACGAGTACCACAACTCTGGATTGATCTTTAAGCCGCGTTCAATCACCGGCACTTGTGTCGCCATCATGTCCCAGTGGTAGTTGCTGTCGTTCTCCGGCAGCGACCTCTGTGTCTTGCAGCGCGGGCAATGGCATTGGAAGAAATCGCCGTGCTCCAGATTCACGCCGCCGATGTCCTTGAGGATCGAGAAATACCACTCGGCCCCGTCACGCAGCCACTGCTGAAAGACCGGGTCACTGGGACACGGCGTGCCGGGCATGTCATTGCCATCGGCCTGCACCATCAAGCGGACTTGCGGATGCCTGGAAAGAAACGTGTTGATGTTGAAGGGATGATCGCCTCCGAAATAGAAGCCGCCATAACCGGCCGTGCCAATGCCCGGCAGAATCTTCACCCCGTTGGCTTTGGCGTACTTGCTGACCGACTGAGCCGTCGCCAGTCCTCCATGCGCGTCGTTGATGAAGCCCCAGACAATCAGGCCGTTGAGTTTATGATCCGCCTGGAAATCGACGATTTTCTGAAACGTGTCGGCAAACCCGTTGGGCTGGGCGAGGTACGGTTCCAGTGTGCCGTTGGCGTCCACATGCTTGGTCTGATGGACCCGACTCAGATCGTCATCCCAGTTCGTGC
>JANNGQ010000226.1:0-3003 GCA_031403975.1 Planctomycetota bacterium | reverse complement strand
CCGGATGCTGGTCAAGATCAAGCAGGAGATCATCGCGTTTGGCATCGACGGGGTGGCTCCGGCAGTCCGGCCAGCGCCGAAGCTGACGGCCCGGGAACTGAAACAGTGGCTGGATGAAGGCCGCAAAGTGCATCTGCTGGATACCCGCAACGACTACGAGTACGAGCTCGGCACGTTTAACAACGCGATCAAAATGGGACTCGATCATTTCCGTGAGTTCCCTGGTGCCGTGCAGCAGCTTCCGGAGGCGATGAAAACCGAACCCATCGTGATGTTCTGCACGGGCGGCATCCGTTGTGAGAAAGCCGGGCCGTTCATGGAGATGGCCGGGTTCCGCAACGTGTTTCAGCTCGACGGCGGTATCCTCCGGTACTTCGAAGAAGTCGGCGGTGACCATTACCACGGCGAGTGCTTTGTGTTTGATCAGCGAGTCGCCGTTGATCCGTCGCTGCGTGAGACGTCGACGGCTCAGTGTTACGGATGTCAGGCCGTAGTCACTGCCGAACAGCAACAACTCCCTCAGTATGTTCCCGGCAAAACCTGCCCCGCCTGTTTTCGCGAGGAATCACAGACGCTGGCTGAACTGATCGACTTCCGGCAGCAGCAGATCAGAACGGTGACAACGCCGCTGCCCGGAAGTCAGCCATGGCTGAATCGCCGCCCACTGAATGTTCCTCAGTGGTGTGCCGGAATGACGCTGATTGAATTTGTCACGAGTCTCCATCCGCAGTTGAGCCGCGAGGAATGGCTGCGGCGGATTGAAGACTGCTCGATCGTCCCCTCGCAATCCGTCCGTCGCCGTCGCCGCGGTGCATTGCCGGAAGAAGAAGCACTGCCGTTGTCTCCCGACCGCTGCGTTCGCGAAGGTGAGCGTTTCGATCAGCTGCAGCCCCGGGACATCGAGCCCGATGTCTCGGCTGATATTCGCATCCTGCATGAAGACGATGAGTTCATCGTGCTGTCAAAACCAGCTCCACTGCCCGTCCATGCCTCCGGTCGTTTCAATCGCAACACGCTGCGGCACATGCTGAACCTGGTGTATTTCCCGCAGCGGCCTCACATCGTCCATCGGCTCGATGCGAATACCTCCGGCGTGATGGTACTGTGTAAACGCAAACGAGTCGCTTCGATTGTCCAGAAGCAGTTTGAGAACCGGACGGTGATCAAAACGTATCTCGCCAAAGTCCACGGGCAGCCGGCGGAACATCGATTCTCGTGCGACGCCTCACTCGGACGGGAACCAGAGCAGAGTGGCCTCCGCCTGATCGACTCCACCGGCGACGATGCTCACACCGACTTCGAAGTGCTGAACCGGTTCGACGACGGCACATCGTTCCTGCGAGCCTTCCCGCGCACCGGTCGCACGAACCAGATCCGCGCTCACCTGTGGCATCTTGGATTCCCAATCTGCGGCGACCCCGCGTATCTGCCGGCCGGGCAACTTGGCAGTAATCGGACCCTGTTGCCGACCGAACCGCCGATGTGCCTGCATGCGGAATCGATCAGTCTGAAGGATGCGGCAGGAGTTACGGCGTGTTTCCGCGATGATACAGCGAACGGATGGGCCGTTGGCCCGGAATCGGATTGCGTCCGGTCTCGCGTGGGATTTGGCTGATCGTGTTGGCGATTCCGGGCCAAAGGCCCAGCCATTCCAATAGCCTGGGCCAAGCGCCAGCGTCGGCCCAGGAAACAGGCACCGCCAAATGCGTTTGAGGCCCAACGGGCCGGACATTCGGATGTTCGTCGCACGAGGCAACACGAATGGTTGGCCCGTTGGGCCGCAACGACAATTTCACGGTCCGCGAACCTGGCCCGACGCTGCGCTTGGACCAGGCTATGCGAACGAATGGGCCGTTGGCCCGGAATTGCAACTCACCATTTACCATTCGCCGTTTACCATTTACGGCCCACGCAATTATCGTTCGCCACGCCAGGTCAATCCACGAACATGAACTCATTCGAACACAACAGCACCTGAGCCAGTTGCTCGAGCGGTGTCAGGCGTTCGATTTCGCTGCGAGGGAAATCGGTTTCCGAGTTCCAGGTCGTCGCGGGATCCGTCGAAGTCGTGGATGTCAGTGTGCAGCGCCAGAAGTGCTGGTCGCTGTTGAGGACGTCGCCGATGTCGACCACGAAGTCGATCGTCTCGCCGGGTTCCACGATGAGTGAGTCGACGTTCAGCGTGGCTGTCTGATGATGCACTTTCGACGACTGCAGCAGCCCCGTTCGGGAACTCACAATGAACGCACGGATGCCGTCGCCGGCTTCGGGTTCGTGGTGGACTTCCGAACGGATCGTGAGCGTCATACCAGCCGGGGCCGTCCAGCGGCGGACAGACGCATGCTGCCGGTCGTCGCCCGGATGACCTCCGGTGGCGGTCAGCTGAACCCATCCCAGCTTCGCGTCCGGCCATGCGGTGCCTCCCTGCCACGCCGTTCCGGTGAAATGCGGCAGAGGTGAGAACTCGGGCACGCGCTGCGAAGTCTCATCAAACGTTCCTGAGCCGTAGCTCCAGTCGGAGGCCGTCCTTGGAGGCTGCTCAGTGTCCGGCACATCCGATGCAAGCAACTGCAGGGCGTCGTCCAGTTGTTCGACCGTCGGATCTCGCTGAAAAACACGCCGGAAGAGCCACCGCACTTCGTCCGTACGATGGTCGACCCCGGCCGTCGCTGTCGGCTCGTCTGCACCAGCCGCCGCCAGAATCCTCGCCCGCTCCAGAGCAATCGGGTGATTCATCAAAAAGAGCGACTGCTGAGGTACCGTCGTTTCGCTGCGCTGAGGAATGTGCACCTTAACGCAGTCCGTGTCGAAGGCGACTGGGAGGGCTGGCTCGACTTCTTCCTCGATGGCGTGGCGACCATCTCCGACGAGGCCGTGACCACGGCTCGGCAACGACGGCGATCTCGAAGGCAACCCGCTCGCGGTCATCTCCACGTCCCAGGGATCAAACGGTACGGTGAGCTTCAACGCCGGTGGCGTGACCTACACCCCGGCGGCGAATTT
>JANNGQ010000225.1:0-4205 GCA_031403975.1 Planctomycetota bacterium | reverse complement strand
GCTACGGTTTCGAATGGGTCCCACACGCTGACCGCCACGGCCATCGATACCGGCGGGAATCAGGCGGCCACCTCGGTTTCCATCACCGTCAATAATTCCGCACCGGAAATCAGAGAAATGTAAGTTTGTTACTGCAGCACGAAGGCACTCCTGTGAATGGAGGTCGCAGCAAAACGAGGGATTGGCTATTCCTCAGTCTGCTGATCGCGATATTGGTGACAGTCCTCGCCGGCAGTCTGGCTATTACATTTTTCATTGCGTCGCGGCTGAGTCGCTGGCTGCTTGCGGAATAGAAAAAGCAGTCCCGGTCCGCCACGGAAACGAAGCCTCTCAAAAAAAAACCGCTGGATTCATGACGAATCCAGCGGTTCCTCATGCGTCTGAACTCAACAGAGTTCGCGAATTCTTACTTTTCTTTGCCGACCGTGGTCATCAGCTTCTTGGCTTGCCCGAAATGTTTTTCAGTGGTCTTTCGGCCTTCACTGAACAGCTGCGCCAACTCGCCGTCGGCTACGCCTTCATAGACGCTCAGCTTCGCCATCATTCCCAGGTGCGCGCCGATTTGGCAACTCAGAAACGCTTCATCAAAGTTGCCCGCTTCCTTTGCTTCGGTCAGTTCTTTCATCTTCAACGACAGGCACTCTTCAGCGACCTGGCGTTCGATGGATATAAGGCGGTCTTCATTCTGCGGGCCATCTTGAGTCGTCGTTACCGACTCCCGCGCGACGGCATTCGCAACGTCTTTTCGCTTAGGATCGGCGGCGTCCTTACCGGAAGTCTGTTGAATCTTGCTTCCTGCCGGCGAAGTCGTGCGACGATTCTCAGCGGTACCATCGAACTTCACGCTTGCTGCTGCAGGCGCAAACGGAGCTAGCTTTTTGGCGCACTGCGTGTGTTCTTCAATCAGCATCTCCGTGAACTGCTTGACCTCTGGATTCTGAATGTGGTCAATCGCAAATTGACACATGGCCAGCTCATGTTGATTACTCATGGCCACGCAAGCCGCCAGCATCCGTGAGACATTCTCATCGCTGTAGGACGACTGCTGACCGTCCTCTCGCTGTTCCGTCTTGTCTTTGTCAGTTGGAACCGGTTTCGTTTCCTGACGTTTTTGCGCCGAGGCGACGGATGCAACGCTCGCTGCCACCAATGCAGCCAGACAACATTTCGAAACAATCAACTTTGACATCTGCAGATACTCCCTGAAAATGGACGTTCCTCCTACAGCCGCTGAATGTATCAGCACGCTGAATTGACCGACCCGGCGTTGAACGACAACTCGGATCGAAATCTGCTGCTCTGCCACTCGCGGCCCTGGCTTTTCAGAAGAGCACAAAGTTCACGAAGCCGAGTGCGGACACGAGCGTCCCCAGCACGTCTAATGCCGTTTCATGCGGTCTTCGCTGCATCAGAGCCGAACGTCATCGGGCAGACGCTTTGCGAATTTTTCTCATCTGTGCTGGTCAACCAGACCGACCTGTTTCCCCCACTTTGTTGTTCATAGGGCTTCAATTCGGTCGATCAGGGGGCAGGCCGGTGACGTGCCAGCGACCGGATTGAGCGTTTTTCAGCCAGGCCTTTGCCGCAATGACAGCAGCGGCAGGATGAGCGGCGTCGAGCGGAGATGTCAATTCGATGGTTTTAAGAATTCGTTTGTGTACCTCTGATTGTGGCTCGCTCCGGATCCGGCGGGCCGGACTGTTTGACAATGTCTCTACGGGTCATCGGCTCTGCCTGTGCAGTTGCGGCAATCGGGTCCGACGCGAAGCATTTGGTCTGAGCCCGGATCAATTCTGCTCCGAAGAACAGGATCTGAGACGAGTAATAGATCCAGACCAGCACAACCACCAGCGAACCGGCCGCACCATAGATCGAAGCAATCCCGGCACTGCCGATGTACGCACCGATCAGTGACTTCCCGAAGATGAACAGGACGGCGGTCGATGCCGCACCGATCCAGACGTCTTTCCAGCTGAGGGTCACGTCGGGCAGCAGTTTAAAGATCAACGCGAACAAAAACGTAATGACAATGAAGGAGACGAACATTTCCAGTAGAAAGGCCGACCCGACCGACACTGGCAGCCATCTGCCGAGCCATTGGGTGAATGCCGTCAGCATCGCCGTCAGCAGCAGCGAGACCATCAGCAAAAAACCGGTTCCGACAACCACTGCGAACGATAACAAGCGAGTCTTCAGCGCAACCCAGAGCCCGATGCCTGGCTTGACCTTCACTTCCCAGATCGTGTCCAGCGAATCTTTCAGTTCAGCGAAGACACCAGTTGCAGCGAACACGAACAGGCCAATGCTGAACATCGTGGCAAGCCAGCTGTGCTGGGGAACGCTGGCCTTCTGAATCAGCGATTCAATCGCGATGGCCCCGTCCTTGCCAACCAGATATCGAATCTGATCCACGATCCCCCCTCGAGCTGCTTCTTCGCCAAACACATACCCGGCAACCGCAATCGCGATGATCGTCAATGGTGCCAGCGAAAACGTGGTGTAAAATGCCAGCGCTGCCCCCAGCCTCTGTGCCCGATGCGAGGTCCAGCCGCGTGCCGCCTCCTTCAGCACTAAACCGAGGCAGCCGATGCTCTTCATGAAAACCCCTTTGCCAGCATTGATTCCGGCACCATTGCCCTTGACTCCCGACATTGGCGACTCGCTCCGATTCACAAGTCCACACACTGTTCTCACAGGGATTCAAATCCCAGAGTGGATCGCTCGCCCCGCTGTTCTGGATGGGCAACGTGCGAGAAATCTCCGGCCGACATTCGCGCGGCTTTCCGCAGCGGCTGTACCGTGACCGGGTCATAGTTCACCCCATTCGTGAAGGACTGGCCCAGTGTTTCTGTCAACGCCGCAATTTGAGGGTGATGCATCGATTCTCGATGGGACGAAGTTCCGCCGTTCTCCGGGAAACTGCGCAGCGGACGATAGATCACCTCGCCGAGCTTCCGTCCTTTATGGCACAGCATGAGTGTATAAATCGGCTGACCGTCAAGCTTCTGCTGCACGAACGGCGGTTCAGCGTGACGGCGTGTTTCCCGGGAATAGAGCGTCTGGAAACGATTGATCAATTCCGGCATGTTGTCGCAGTACTCCCGGCCAATGCTGTTATTGCTGTTGGGGAGCTTCAATACGACAGGAAACTGCAGCGAACGAACTTGCTGTTCAAGATGGGCCGGATTTGGTGGTGTCACCGTCGGAGGCGTGGGTATTTCCAGCTGCGAGCAGAGACGGCAGAGACTTGGTTTATGATGCAGCTGCCACATGACTGAAAACGGGGAAAGCAGCAGATGAGTCAGAGGCTCCACGGCGTCACGGAATTCTGCCAGCAGCAAAGACTCCTCAAACGTCGGCAGAAGCAAATCATAAGGGCGGGATTTGAGCTCTTGAATAAGTACGGACAGATATCGCGCCGGATTGCGCGAGAGTGACGGCATACGCATCCACTTCGTCTGCGGAATCGCCTTGCCAACGGACCACCAGTGATTGTCAGCAGCCGTGACACTCACGCCGCGCGATGTAAAGCCCTGAACGAGTCTCGCGGAGAAGAACATAGAGGTTCCCGTAACGAGAACTCGCATGTCACCATCTCTGGCATGCGACAAACGGGGGCGCTGAGTGAGTTCCTGAGGTCGTGGCAATTCTGCAGCATCCCGCAAGTGCCTGAAGGCCGTTCCAAAACCGGTTTTCCCGAAACAGTGGCCAGCAAGTTGCATGCCACTGTCCGCGAAAGGGGTCATCTGCAGGACTGGCAATTTCGTGTTTTACGGTGCGCAGGAAAGTCGCCAGTCGCGGAAGCACAGACAGTCAATACAAACACAGGTCGCTCGCGGCCGACCCGGAGTTCCTCGGTCGGTTTCGAGTGATCGATACTCTGGAACTCGGAAGCGACGGCAATGTCCATTCCTGCATCAGTCTCTGATCGCAACGTCTGCGCGAAACTCAGTTCCCGGCATCTACTGGCGGTTACGCCGAGAATTGAACGACCGTTCGCGGAACCTTTACGGCTTCCAGGAGGGAGTCCATGCGGATCGGTTTTGAAAACCAACCGTCGACAGGCAGCGATGAGCTGAATTCGTCGCGGGTCGAACCGCTGACTCCGAAGACTCGGAGATCATGCAGCCTGATGTCCTCACGGATCAGTTTCATCAGCGAAGGGCCGTCCAATTGCGGCATATGCATGTCGAGCAGCACCACGT
>JANNGQ010000224.1:0-2185 GCA_031403975.1 Planctomycetota bacterium | reverse complement strand
TGACGGCGAAGGCAAACAGGCCCCGCCGACCAGCCTAATTCGGGCCTGTGAAGAAGGCAAGAACTTGAGTGTCGCGAGCGGGCCGTTCGTAGTGTCCCGATTCATCGGGGCTGCGCCTGTTTAGAACTCCGGTCTCGACGCGGGCCGACGCGCCTTCAGAGCCCCGAGCGTAACGGCCTGTTGATTTAGTCGCGTTTTTGCGTGCGAAGCCTGGTTTCCCCCCTGGCCCCCGCTGCGATGCTTGCGCACCGGTGGCGGGGACTGTTGAGCCGGTCAAATTAAAGGGTTAAGGGGGGATGGATAAGAACGTTAGGGGGTTGCCGCCGGGGCCGGCTCGACAACGAATGAGCGACATCACGCGATCAAGATTGAACGCGATCGTGCCCCAAGTCCATTCGGTCTTCACCTTCTCGAGTCCACGCAGCAGGAAGCTGCGCATGCCGAAGCGTTGCTTGATTTCTGCGAACGGACGCTCGCCCGGATGGCGGCGCAGCGCGTAGATCTCCTTGGATTCAGGCTTAGCCATGTGCCGAGCATGTCGCTCGCGGTGCGCTTCGTACTGCTCCCGATTGATTTGTCGAAACTTCGCCTTGCCCATCACGCAGCGCGCTTTCAGTGGACAGCCGCTGCAATCGCTGGCCTGAGCCGTATACCTCTGGCGAATGCGACGCCCTCGGGCGGTGGGTTCGCTGGTTACGTTCGCATACTTCAAGGCCTTGCCCGCCGGACACCAATAGCAGTTGTTCGCCTCGTCGAACACGAAGGCGCTCTTGGCGATCTGCTGCTGCAGTTTCCCTTGGATCCGCTGCTTTTGTTCCGGCAAGCGATTCCACTCGCTTTCGGGCACGGGCTGCGTTGGATCCTCGCGAAGTGCCGGGTTGGTGGTCGGATCCGCCACTTCACACGGCGAGTAGATGGTGACCCCCCGTTCCGCGCACTCGGCCAGGTTCGCGCCCGTCCCGTTCATGCCATCGGTCAGAACATCCGGCGGCCTGGGCAGGTTGAATTGCTCCTGGACTTCCGTCAGGGCTGCCATCAGATGACCGTCTTCATTGATGACGTTCAGCACGTCCTGTTGGACGATCAGGCCGCTGTCGATATCCACCGTGGCCAGGGGGGTATAGTTCGGCGCATGTCCACCATCCTTGTTGGGCATGACCCGCGATTCGAGATCGGTGATGGGGATTCGCTTCGGGACAGTTCCGCCTTGCTGCCTGGTCCGCTCCAGTTCCTTGATGGCCGCGTTCAGCTTGTCAGAGCGGGTGTTCTTGTTCCGCAGGTCCGCGGGAAGTTTCTCCGCCGAATCCGAGCCGAACAGCTCCTCATCCTGGGCGTCCTCCTGCTCCGCCTGCTGGTTCAGTTCCTCGAATTTCTGGACGAGCTCGTCTCGTTCCTTCAAAAGCTCCTCCGGAGTCCGGGTTCCGCTGCGGCGATTGTTGGCTCGCACCCGTGTGGCGTCGTAGCCGACCCGTCTCAGGTTGAGAAATCCCATGCGCTGGGCCAACTGGAGGACGTCGGCGAACAGGATCTTGAGCTGACCCTGGTGCTTACGGCGGAATTCGCTGATCGTGGTGTGGTCAATCCGTCGCCCCTCCACCAGCCAGCGAAAATCCAGTCGCATCTCCAGGGCTTCCGCCAGTTTCCGGCTGCTGCGAAGACGCGTGAGGAATCCGTACAAGATCACGGACGCCAAGACTCGCGGTGGAATGGCTGGCCGACCCATGTGCGGGTCGTAGCCCATTTCCCAGGCCGACCAGTCAAAGCGGCCCAGAATCTCGTCGAACAGCCGTACCGAGTGGCTTTCCTCGATCGCATCGTCCAGCCGCACAGGAAAAAGAACTGCCTGCTCCCGCGTCTCCGGAGCCTCCGACCACCGTGCCATCCCGCACCTCCCTGGCGAAACTCGGCCCACACCCGCCACGCCACGACGGAAATCTAGCGCCCGACCCCTCAATTGGCAATGGCCGAACCGACTAAATCAACAGGCCGTGACGCTCCGGGTTACAGAGCACGCGGCGGGTGGCCCGCACGACACCCACGTCGGTAATCGGCTGTCCCATTGTCGTTCCTCGCCCGATTATCTTTCCCAAACTGGCCATTCTCTCTCGAAATGGTGTACACGAATCTCGAAACATCGATCAGTTTTACTGAAGCTAGGATCACTCGATTTTCACGCCGCAGTCGC
>JANNGQ010000223.1:0-11865 GCA_031403975.1 Planctomycetota bacterium | reverse complement strand
GTGACCAGTTTCCGTCCTGCAGCGTTCCTTCGTTTGCAAGCGAGACACCGTCATTCAGCACAAACACGCCGGCCGCACGGTTGATTCGTACGGACGCCTGAGCAGTATTTTCATTTGTCAATTCGAAACCGGGATCGGCGGTCGTGATCCAGGACGCGGCGACTTCAGGTGTACCCGGAGACAACGTCCGCAACAGGCTGGAATACAGAATGCGATTGTCAGCAACGGTGGCCGCGAGCCGCCGTTGCACGTCCTTTGCAATCAGCGACATGATCTCGGAGGCCGGCGGGAAGACTTTTGAACTGTCGGTCCGCTGCAGCTGCTGCATCGCCTCTGACCAACGAATCCGCAGCAATTGCGCCATCGCAGACCGCCGCGATGGTACTTCGATTGACTTTGGATCCGCCACAGCACTGACGAAATCGCTCCACTGCTGCCAGAGCGGCTTCGCATCAGCACTGGGGGAGATCGCCTCGACCAGCCGCAGCGACCAGAAGCTCAGCCAGATTCCGGAGTGACTGGATCCAATCGGTGCGTCAGCGGAACGGCCCGCATGAGACTGAATCAGGCCGGTCAGCAGGATTTCCCGATCAGGCAGAGTCGGAATCGACAGCAACTGCAATTGTTCTGTGGCCCGCAGAGGGGTCTTCGATCGGTCATTCAAGTACGACTGCAACAGCCTCCAGTGACGCTCGTCAGACTCCGAAACTTCCTGCATTGGTTTTGAAAAATCTCTCGTCAGCGCGAACATCGCGTCAATGTGAGCCCGCGTGAATCTGATCGCATCCAACTGACCACCGGGAAACTCGGACTCATCCACGGCACCGTTGACGGCCATTTCCGCCATCCTTCGCGCGGCACTCAACTCTACTGCTGGCAGTGATACAGCCTCCTGACACAGCGCCAAATACTGAATGAGATACGGCAGCTCGAATCTTTGCGCATCCCGGATACTCTGTAACCGCTGCTTCTGACTGTTCAGGTTCAGCAATTGCTTCAATGCCAGCTCGGCCCGGTCCAAACGGTCTGTTGCTAATTCCCGACCCGCCGGCCCGACGGACAGCCAGCGTTCCGCTGTGTGCAGAGTCATCAGAATCCGGTCAATTTCCGGTTCGATCTGAATCCACGATTCTTGCCTCAGCCGCAAGCCATTCGGTCCTTCTCCGACCGCCAGCTGCAACACCTGCTGTCGAAGTTCCAGCAGCCTGACGAGCGGCTTGATGGCCCGCGCCAGCCAGGTGAAATCCTCACCGCGAAGTATTTCGCGCACGGTAGACAGCTGCTCCGGGAACTCTTCTGCCCCCCATCCGTTCGCCGCGAGATTCGTCAGCAGACTCAACCGTTCCCGAACCCGCTTCGCCTGATCTTCAACAGAAGCATCTTCAATAAACTGGCTCAGCCCGTTCAGATCCTGGATCAGCCAGGAAACAAACGCATGTCGAGCCCGGCCTGGTACCCGGAGTTCCGGAGGAAGCCGTGGTGTCTTGCCCGGCTCAACAATGAAGTCGTCAAACACACCTCGAAAAAGTGATTCTTCTTCCCGTGTGACCGGATCGCGGACCGTGATCCAGTCGCGAACCGACTGAAGTTCTTTCACGTCTGCATGGCTTTCCGCCGACCCGGAGAGTTGGTTAAGAATCTGCTTCAGCGATGCATCATACAGAACGCTGAAATTCTGTCGGTCACCGTTCATTACGAGTTGTTCTGCTGAGAGCAGCTCGGTCTGCAGCCGAATCCACTCAGCCGGCATCAACAACGGAGCTGTGGCCTGGCGGCGTAACTCGTCGCGATGAGCACTCAGCATTTCCAGTCGCGCCGCGGGACTGTCGTCGATCGCAGGTGTCGCTGCATCAATCGACGATTTGCCATCATCCGGACCGATTGCGCCCGCTGATCCCGCGGCAGATGTCGAGGTATTGTTTGCTGGTCCGTCGCCGGACTTTGGCAACTCCGGTTCGTTCGGCAGCAGCGTTCGCCTCAGGAGTTCAGTCCGAGCGGTCTTACCGTCCGCGGGAACCATCCAGACAGTCTGCGTTTCGCCGAAGTTTCCTGCGACCCATGATTGCACGGCCGGTTTCAGAAACTGGAATAGTTCCTCCGGACTGGCTGCCTTTCCTTCTACAAATGCCTGAGCCAGAAAGTGCCCGAACGCAGTTCCCTGAAACTCCGGCAGAGAATCTGAAACCGGCGGTTTTGCTGTGTTCGTTGCCACCTCAGATTCATTGCTGCGGGTTGCAGGGCTGGAAACGTATTCCCAGCTGCGTTCGCCCCGAGAGCAGGCACAAATGACTGTCAGTCCATTGATTTTCGCCGCCTCAACTTCGTGGCGAATCACCTCAGAAACATCGTCGGAAAGCGAACCCGTCGCGAGCCCCCGTTGACGGCCACTCAGTTCGAGCAACAACACCGTCTGGGCTGGTTTTCTTTCCGAGAGCTTTGCCAGAACTGCTGTCAGCGCAACAGTTTCTGAACGCCTGCCCGGCAGAAGTTCAACAAGAACCTGCCCAGCGTTGTCTTCGTCCGGAACGCACCAGGCTTCGGCCGAGCAATAAATGATCAGAGACTCGCCGTGCGGAAGTGGTAACCCCGCAGCAAGCTCAGACAGACTGCTGGTGGCGTCGAGCACACTAATGCGCTGCGGATTGGCTTTGTGAAATCGTTGAGCCAGTGTCTTCAGTCGGGCAATGTTGAATTCAGCGCTTCCAGGCGGCAGCGGTGTAATCCCCGTACTGTCGGACTCGAACGAGTTCTCCGTCACAAACAGAAAACGGAGCACCGGGACGCGAGGCAATGTCAGCAGATAGATCACTCCGGCGATGAGCGATGTGAGAAACACACTGACCGAGACGATCTGCAGCCGTCGGGTGTCACGCGACCTTCGGGTTTTATGAAGACGCCAGGAGCGTCCCGGACCACCAGACACAGTTCAACTCCCCGCTGTGAGTCTGCCAGTTGCGTACAGCAATCACCGACATCAGGAGCTTACCACGTTTACCGGTTCCGCAACAGCCGCAGCAGAAGTCAGGACCCGATGACGCAGCAGATCTGTTTGCCGATTACCTTTGTGTCGCGGGAGCCGAGTCGCAACTCATGAAGCAGCACGAATATGTCTTGTTGCGGCTACTCATCATCCCGATGCGTCAGGTTCCAGACAGTTACCGCGATGCGAATATGCGCGTAAGGGATCTCACTGTTGAGGTGTTCAAAGAGCGGCTTCAGACGTTCGGGACCCAGTTGTCCAATGGCTGCGTTAATTCGCTCCTGCATTGCCGGTGGTATCCAGGCATCGATTTCCGTGATCCGATGAGCTTCGACGTAACTGTTCAGATGCCTGCCAACAGTATCAAGCGTCCGGTCGAGCTGTTGAACCACCTCTTCCATGGACAGACCCTGTTCGAAGAGCTGAAAGTATTCTCCCGATGCCGCGTTGCCGTGTGATCTTGACCGCGAGCGTTCCACAGGTCGTGCCTGAGCAGCCTTGGTTAGTTCCACATCCATCGTCACGCTGTTTGACTCGCACCATTGCCTGATCGTCTGCAGCACTACTACTCCGAACTCCTCCAGTTTCTTCGAACCGATACCATGAATCCGGCTGAGAGATTCTGTTTGTGACGGTCGATGCCGCGCCAGATCCCGCAGGGTCGCATCGCCAAAGATAATGTATGGCGGAACTTGCTTCTGAACGGACAGGCGAGTCCTCAAACCGCGAAGTTCTTCAAACAGGTCGCGGTTCACTCCGTCCCATTGATCTTCAAACGGCATTGCAGATTCGGCCACGCGAGTCCGCAGCAGCGCCGGAGTTACCTGCCCCTGCAGCAGTTGTCTGCCGGTCGGAGTGACCTCGAGACAATTGAATTCACCTGCCTGACGCAGATATCCCTGCGACAGAAGCTGGTCGATCCAGTTTCGCAGCTGCGGCTCAGATTCTTCTTTGAGTAAACCCCACGTCGTGAGTCTGTCGTGTCCGTTTTCGACGATGCGTCTGCCTTTCGAGCCTCTTAGCACCTGAACCGTGTACGCCGCTCCGAAGCGTTCTCCCTGACGAATCACGCACGACAGAATCTTCTGCCCGATGGTCAGTGCGTCGGCGACCGGCTTCATTTCGTCCAGGCAGAAATCACAGGCGCCGCAATGTTCCTTTTCCAGAGTCTGTCCGAAGTGTTCCACCAGCTGCCGATGGCGACAGCGAGTGCTCACGCAGTACTGCTGCATCGCCCCCAATGACTCGACTCCCGCTGCCCGGATCAGTGGCTCCTCAACATCCTTCATGAGGAACTCCCAGGTATCGACATCTTTGGCCGCGTACAGCAGACAGCATTCGGCCTCCAGCCCGTCACGTCCCGCGCGACCGCTTTCCTGCTGATAGTTTTCGAGCGAACGGGGCATTTCTGCGTGGATTACGAAACGGACGTTGCTCTTATCGATTCCCATACCAAACGCCACCGTCGCGACGATGATGTTGACATCTTCGTCGATGAACGCATCCTGATTGCGCCGACGGTCATCATCGGACATTCCGGCATGGTACGGCAGCGCTCGGATCCCCAGTCGCCTCAGCGACTCACTGGTCGAATCCACATTTTTACGGCTGATGCAGTAGATGATCCCGGACTCACCGTTGTGGCGCTGCAGGATGCGCTGGATCTGGCCGAGCGGGTCCGTGCGGCGTTCGACCCGATACTGCAGATTCGGACGGTCAAAACTGCCAACAAGGATTTCTGAATCTGTCAGACCAAGCTGCTCGATGATGTCGTGCCGCACCTGCTCGGTGGCGGTAGCTGTATAGCCGTGAATCGAGATGCCTGGGAAGTACTGCTTCAACGCCTTGAGCTGCCGGTACTCCGGGCGGAAATCATGACCCCATTGACTGATACAGTGAGCCTCATCGATCGCCACAAACGACACGCCCGCGCTCTGCAGGAATTCCACAGTCTTCATCTGCACGAGACGTTCGGGTGCAATGTACAGCAATTTCAATTCGCGCCGGCGGATCAAGTCGGCAACCTCAATCTTTTCGCGATTTGTCTGCATACTGTTGATGCAGGCCGCGGAGATGCCGATCCCCGTCAATGAGTCCACCTGATCCTTCATCAGCGATATCAGCGGCGAGACCACCAGTGCCAGTCCGTCCCGTGACACTGCGGGAACCTGATAGCACAGCGATTTGCCGCCACCCGTCGGAAGGACCACGAGTGAATCGCGGTCGCGCATTACCAGCGACATTGCTTCCCGCTGTTGCGGGCGGAAACCCGAATAGCCCCAAAACCGCTGCAGGTTCGAGAGCAGCCGTCCGGCCTCCGGGAGTTCACCTGCGTCCCGAGCACTTTTGTCAGGATTGTCCTCCATGTTTGTTTCCGCGATATCAACCTGAGAGGAGTAACGGGCCATCGGATTCTTCAATCACATCTGTCGTGAGATTCGCGATAACCGGATTTCTGTCGCGATTCGGTCGACAGTATCCATGGTGAACACTCGTCCGAGAAACGAAACGTCCGGTATTCTGAGTCTTCGTCAGAATCCGCTCAATCGGCTCGATGAATCCAGGGCTCACAGGGATTCATCCGCTCGTATGCGAAAGTCGATTGCGAGCCCTCAAAAACCAACCAATGCTTTCCAGGTCCTCGGTGCGGCGGGATTTCTCCGCTCGCCCACAGAAGCAACTTCCGGTGTGAGTAACGTAATGGCCGAATCTGCACTTCTGGAATCTGCCGGCAGCGTATTCATTGAACGGCGGCAGCGGGATCCGGACACAAGCCCAGCTGTTGCTGAACGCCGTCAGTTCCGCGACGGCAGTCGGTCGGATCGTCCCGATGTGGCTGAGCTGGCGAACACCATCGATGACTACAAAGTCGCCAACCGCCGCCGCTTCATCACGTTTGAAGAACTGTTCGACGTGATGATTTCGCTGGGGTATCACAAATAAATGCCGACCTCCTGCCGTTGAGCTGGCCAGCCACGACTGCTGAGCAATGCCTGGCATGCTGTCGCCCTGAACTGAAGCAGAAGCGTTCAGCGTTCCAGATTTTTCGTGGCTGGAGCGTGCGGCTCGTCGCGATGTCCTCAAGATCGTTACACACGGTTTTCCTGCGCGATTGCTAATGTTTCCTTGAATGAACATATCAAGGCAATCCGCTTATTCCCTCCCGCCCTCCATCCGGAGGGAATACTCCAACGGAATGAAATCGCTGGACCGGCAGCAGGCCGCCAGCCCATGGCGCAGCAACGTCGCAGGATGCGTCAATTGCATGCTGGATTCCAATTCTGCATTGGTCTCGTTTCTGTCCCGAAACACGAACAGGGTGCACCTCATGCCGGAACTTCGATCCGACCTCATAGTCACTGACCGCCGTCGCAACAATCGACGCGGAATGACGTCGCGACGCAACTCGGTGAATGCGACCACCGCGCCCGAAGCGTTGCGGAAAACTGACACAACGCCTGCCGATGGCGCGGCCCCCGGGCAATCTTCTGGCGTGCCGGAACTGACGATCGAACAACGTCGCGAAATTATCGATCGCCGTCGGCAGGACCGACGTCGGCAAATCGACCCGACAACTTGCGAACGAGACTACTCCGATGGTGAGATCGAATTCATGCGGGCCATGGATGACTACAAACGCAAGAGCGGTCGCCCATTCCCGACCTGGAGCGAAGTCCTGGAGGTCATCACCAGCCTTGGATACCGCAAAGTGGCCGATCCTTCGACACTGGAATGGCGCACATTTGGCGAAAACATGGGTTCGCTCTAGTCGTCGATCATGGGTCAGCGACCCCGAAATCAGCTTGTTCGCTCCGCTCATGTCTCAGCCAATGGTTTCGAGTCCTTCATCTGATTCATGAACTTGAGAAGTATGGCCGCATTGGGTGCTCTTGCGATCGCGTCCGGCTAGACTTCGCCTGCGATGCACAGTTCTCGACCCTCCTCACTCCTGCTTTCCTCAGCGGTCGTCGACTATCCGGCTCGTGATATGACAATCACGGTTGGAGCGGATATGACGATCGGCGAACTGCAGCGAATTCTACAGGAAGAGAACCAGCAGCTGCCGATTGATGTTTCTGACGACAGGATGTCACTTGGCCTGATTGTGGCCGAAGACATCTGCGGGCCGCGGCAGTTCGGTTATGGTACTCTGCGGGATTATGTGATCGGAATCGAAGCAGTGGATGGTCGCAGTCGCGTATTTCATGCCGGTGGCCGCGTCGTCAAAAATGTAGCCGGATATGACTTGTGTCGCCTGCTCGTCGGATCACGAGGTCAGCTTGGGACAATCTCTCAGATCACATTCAAGTTGAAACCCCTGCCGGCACAGCAGACGTTGCTGATTGCCGGCTTTCGGGCCTTTCGAGACATCGAATCGGCGCTGGAACGACTGAATATCTCCGAGACATGTCCGGTGATTCTTGATGTTGTGGGACAGCTCGCTTGCGTGACTCTGCTGAATGAATCTGTGCCGGAATTGATCGGATCGCAGCGTTGTTCTGACTCTGTTGCTGTGCTTGTCATAGGGTTTGATGGTCCTCAGGTTGCTTGCGAATGGCAGTCGCGAACGTTGCAGAATGAACTTGAGGGGACGGCCGCCTGGACACAGATCGCACAGAATCCCGATGCATCCCGGTTGTATTGTCATGCAGCTCAATTGGCTTCTCTGCCTTCTGTCGACACGTTGTGGACGGTGCGACTCACAACGCTGTCGTCGCGGGTCGTGGCCGCAGTCCAGGTTCTGCAGGAAGCTGGCTGCGAGGTATTCGGACGTGCCGGAAACCGAATACTGATCGTCCGACCGTCCGCCGATTCTGCCGGTTTGAGGAATCATCCCAATGAAACACACGGAATGCGTTTGCTGCAGTCACTGGTGTCAGATGGAGTTGGCTCGGTTAACGTGCTGCAATCCAATGCGAGTAAATCTTCACAGTCATTGCCGGCGGTCCTGCGAATCTCGCAGAAGCTGCGTGAATTGCTTGGGGCACGAACATGAGGATTCGTTCAGATGAAGGGTCGTTCCTTATTCTGATGAAAGCCGCCTGAACTGAGAATTCTAAGGGAATAGAGGTTTTCGTAACGTGTCGCAGAGTCCAAAGCCCGCTCCGTCCGCTACTTCTCCGCCGCCTTTCGGGCAGTCAATTCCGTACGATCGTTTCCTCGACTGCGTCCACTGCGGCCTGTGCACGGCCGCGTGCCCCACATACGTGGAAACGGGAGACGAAAATGACGGACCTCGCGGCAGAATCTATTTGATGCGGGCAGTTGTCGACGGACGTCTGGACCTGACCGACAAAGTCCGTCATCATCTAGACCTCTGTCTCGACTGCCGCAGTTGTGAAACAGCGTGTCCCAGCGGCGTTCAGTACGGACGACTGATCGAACCGTTTCGAGTTGAGATGCACCAACAGTCTGCATCGCCGAAAGCGTTTCCCGAAGACACTCCGTTGCGACCGGCGATATCCAGACCGGACTGGTTTCATCGCTGGATCCTGTATGGCCTGTTTCCAAACAGGACTCGCATGGCCTGGGCCCTGATGCCGGCTCGCTGGATTCAGAGATTGAGGATCGACAAAACGATCGAGATGCTTGGGCTCGATCGACTGTTGCCGGCGAGACTCCGCCGGATGCAGGCTCAGCTGCCGAAGCTGAAGGCACCATTGCCTGAGCTTCCTGAGTTTCTGCCGGCTGCCGGAACGCGCCGGGCAAAGGTTGCATTGTTTATCGGCTGTGTTGCTGACGCAATGTTTCGCCATGTTCACTGGGCAACAGCCCGAGTTCTCCAGGCCAACGGGTGTGATGTTGTCATCCCGAGAACGCAGGTCTGCTGCGGGGCAATCCACTACCACAGTGGAGCGTCTCAGCCAGCCATGGAGCTGATGAAACAGAATATCGGAGTGTTCAGCGACGAATCGATCGACGCAGTCATAGTCAACGTTGCCGGTTGCGGAGCGATGATGAAGGATTATGCGCATATCTTGCAGGAACTGGCTCATCTCGCCGGCGAGGCTGCGGCGCATCCTTACAACGAACAATCTCCCCAGGCAAGATTCTGTGCTCGGGTGAAGGATATTCATGAGTTCCTGATGACACTCGGCCCACTCGTCCCGGAAGGCCGGATTGACGCGGTTGTGGCGTATCAGGACGCCTGCCACCTGCAGCACGCTCAGAAGATCCGTCAGCAGCCACGCGACTTGCTGAAGCTGATTCCAGGGCTCTTGTTGAGGACGATCGGTGAACCGGAACTTTGCTGTGGTGCTGCGGGAAGCTACAATCTGACGCAGCCGGTCATGGCTGATCGCCTGGGAAAACGAAAGGTGAATTGCCTGCTGGATGTGAAACCGGATGTCATCGTTTCGGGCAATGCCGGATGTTCTCTCCAGCTGCAGGCGCAATTAAAACAAGCGGGGGCCAGCGTCCCGGTTCTGCACCCCATGGAACTGCTCGATATGAGCTATCGCGGCGAACGACTGACTCATCACTGATTCTAACCTGAGGACGCCGGGGACCGCTTGAAGCAAACAGTGTTGAAGTTGTGATGAGTATCAGAACGGACAGCTTATGCTGCGAGCGGGGATTCTGCTGATAGCCGTCATCGTCAGCATCGCCATGCTGCTGATTCCGTCAATTCCGCTTGGCGTTCCGGGCGAATGGGTCTGGCCACGGCTGGCATTACCTGAAGATCTCGCTGAATTCCTTGATCGTCTGCTGATTCCGATCATCACCGCAGCGGGGTTGGTGACATTTTGCCGGTATGTGGACTGTCGCATCCGGCGTTACTCAGCATTGAAGCTGGGGATCATGCTGGGGCTGCTTGTCGCAGGTTCTTTCTGCTGGATCAACGCGGTCCGCCAGGCCGCTCCATCACCGCATCGCGAGTTGCGACCGTTGTGGGTGCTATACCACAAATATGCCTCCGGCTATTTTTACGAAGCGGCCTTCCGGACTGCATCAAGGGCAGAACTGTTGTCAACCTATGAATCACGAATGACGAAAGGAGATGTATTCCATGAGGGAACACATCCGCCTGGACTTTTTCTGCTCAACTGGTGGGCGATCCAGGCAACGGCCGGATCCGAGATCTTGACCGCTGCATCCTTATGGACTCAGCCATCTTCAACAATCGCCATGTTTCGCAAACTTGAATCCGAAACGCAGATGGCCCGTCCGCTGTCACGAACCGAATTTGCAGCCTTGTGTCTGGTGTCATTCCTGTCGACGGTATTTGCAGCAATGGCACTGATTCCAGTGTTCGGAATCGTGACCCTGATTTCCGACGTTCGATCCGCCTGGCGGGCCGCTTCACTGGTGCCGACGATACCGACGATTTCCATATTCGCGCCGAGGTCTGACGTTATATACGCTTTTTCGGCAACACTGTTGCTGTGGATGCTGATCGAAAGTCTGGTGGCCATTTCGCCGTTGACTCGCCGCTTCTGCTGCCTGCTGGCGGGAGGCGTTGCCTTCGTAAGTCTGACTTTAAGCCTTGCTCATCTGCCGGTGCTGGTCGCAGGGGCGGCCTTCACAGGGATGTCATTGATGGGCAGCGATCGACTGGCTCCGCGAAGGATGGTCGCTGGTGCATTGCTGATGATCAGCGCGTGGAGTGTGCTTTTCGTTGCCTTTTGGGCGGTGTCAGACTGCAATCTCCTCAGCATCTGGAAAATGAATCTTGCGAACCATGCCGCGTTCTATCGTCAATTCACACGGACCTGGTGGAAGTGGGGTCTGGTGAATCCGCTTGAACTGTCGATGGCCGTGGGTTTACCAATCACCGTGTTCAGTGTTTTCGGATTCATCCGTTGCCTCAGATTTCCGGCGAATTCACGAGAAACGATCGCACTGAATGCAGTCAGGCTGATCCTTGCGATGACCGGGACATGGCTTCTGCTCTGGCTGTCGGGGAAGAACATGGGCGAAGCAGCTCGGCTGTGGTGCTTCCTGACGCCTTGGTTTGTGATTGTCGGAACGATGGGGTTAATGGCATGCAATGAAGCGTCGACGCGGTTGCGCCTCGAGTCCGCAGAAGGCGCTTGTTCGCCGTCGATTCGGGCTGCGGGTGCGAGAACTGAATCCGTGGCGTGGGATAATCAGCGGGAATGGCTGATGCTGCTGATTGCACAGTTCGTAGTCTGCACGGTTACGGTCGGGCGAGTCAGCGGATATCTTGATCTTGTGCCGTGAGAACAACTCCAGGAACGTCCATGACAGAAAACTCCGCTCCGTGTTTCTTCGTTCGCGAAGCGTGCCGGGATGATATTCCGGAACTGGAAACCCTGGTCGATCATTTCGTCCAGGCCAACCGCCTGCTGCCGCGGACGACCGACGAACTCAGCGACCTGATTCCATTTGGATTCGTGGCCGTGAAAGATGACCGCATCGTCGGCTTTGCGGCTCTGGAGATCTATTCCGCCAAGCTGGCCGAAATCCGCAGTCTCGCCGTTCATGAGAGTTTTCACGGTCTGGGCATCGGCAAAAGTCTCGTCCAGCAGTGCGTCGACCTTGCGGTACGGCGGAACGTTCTGGAAGTGATGGCGATAACGTCTGCGGACGGCTTCTTTCAGGCATGTGGATTTGATTTTACTCTCCCCGGCGAAAAGAAGGCACTGTTCATGCAGACTCGAGATGAGTATTGATGGAGCGGCGCATTTTTCTCGTCACCGGGTTTATCCCGATGGCGTGGACTTAATCAGCCGCAGGGCGCTAGCCCCGGTTCAGGACGACTGATTCGCAGGGAAAACCGGGGCTAGTGCCACATCTCTCAATTGGGGTTTCATGAAATCGGAAAGTCGCGTATCTCCCGTCAGTCTTCGATTTTGAGGCGGGAGGTCAAGCCATGCCAGGGACGGCAGCGAGAATTCAGCTCAGCGAGAAGCAGCAGGTCA
>JANNGQ010000222.1:0-2047 GCA_031403975.1 Planctomycetota bacterium | reverse complement strand
TGCCGCCTGCGCCCCTCGATAGCAGCATGAATCTCGAAACCATGCTTTTGCCCCATGCAGTTCTTTTTTTAACCCCGTCAAACTCGATACGTGTATTCCGACCCGCCTCGATTCAGATGATCGGCGATGCGAATTGCATATTCGCCGTCCGCCGGAATCTGCCAGCGGAAATAACTGTCCGGACCTCGGGAATCGTCGTTGCCCGTAATGCCTTCACCGTTGGCTTTGTAGAGATTCATCACTGGATCGATCGGCGATCGAATGCGACGGCCATAACACTCGACTTCAAATACCTGACCGGCTTTGGCAGTGAACCTGAAGATGTCCACGTCACCAGGTTCCTGAAGGATCCCATTGAACGAGGCCGGGAACTCGGCGACTGCAGACGCGTTTTCGAAGCCATTGTTGGGCTCGGTTTCCAGGGAGTTCGGATAGGGCGAGATGCGGACGACATGGCCCGAGGGTGTAATTCCGTTTGCGTCCTCGGAATAAATAATCGTTTCGGCAGCACCATCGGCCGGCAAAGCCACTGGTCTCGAAGTCGGTCCCGCCGCATCTCCGATGAACGCAACTTCCAGAGTTTCACCGGATTTGCCGCCGGGGGGGTAAATCGCCGTCGGTCGGGGAAACGTGCCGATGTGCAGGCGATAGCGACAGTTGCCGTCCCCGCCGTAGCTGCTGTCCCGCATTTCGACAATGTACTTGCCGTCCTCCGGAACAATGATCGACGTTGCTGCATCCTGTTTAACGAGCGGAGAATCATCAACTGCCGAAAGCTCAAACCTCTTCTCATTGAGGATTGCAATGTACGGATCGAACAGCGTCTGCCCGAACCGCATCCCTTCCACTTCGACCGACAGCCTGTCACCCTTTTTGGCCTCGACGACGTAATAATCAACATCTTCGTTTTCCACATAGCCCTGAACCGTCACATTCATGGCGACAGGCTGCGGAACGGCAAAGTCTGTGTTGGGCTCCTTCTCGTCGACTGATGGAAGCGCACCTACGAAAAATGTCCGGTAGTCGGACACACCCGACTTTGTCCGAACCTGCGCTGTGTGCTCGCCGACGGCACAATCCGGAGCAATGCGGACTTTCACGTCGATATTGTTGGCGTCGGCCATCTTGATTTCGAGGACCTCGAAACCAGGCTCGTAGAAGAAAATCTCCTGGGCGTCATCCAACCGGGCTCCCGCGAATCGAAAGACCTGCTCACTGCCCCTTTGGCCGCCTCGGGGCAGAATGATCGACAGTTGCGGGTCCGCCGCGACTGCAAAATCGGGTAACATCATCGCAGCACTGCATGTCAGAACCAGCGCTAAAGAATATCGCATCGCGAGATCTCTTCTGTATGTGAAACAACGCCGCGGACCGTCAATTCAGGCGATCCGCAGCGTTGAAAGAATGACAGCGACGCTCAGGCCAGTAGCTCCGACCGGATCTTCCCGCCGTCCACTATTTCGATGGGCCGATCACCGGGAGCCATCAGTTCCTTGTCGCCCGTGATACCCAGACAGTGATAAATTGTAGTGGCCCAGTCTTCGACATTCAGAGGATTGTTTTCAGGTTCACTCGCGGTTGAATTCGACGTACCGTAGACGAATCCGCCTTTCATGCCGCCCCCTGCCAGCACCACGCTGAACACTTTCGGCCAGTGGTCGCGGCCAGCCGTGCCATTGATTTTCGGCGTTCGCCCGAATTCGCTGGCGATACAGACAAGAGTATCCTTCAGGCGACCGCGTTCATCGAGATCGCGAATCAGCCGCGCGTAGGCCTGATCCAGCGGCGGCACCTGTCCATTCATCGCGTTCGCAATGTTGTCGTGCATATCCCAGCCACCATACGTCAACGTCACGAAACGAGCTCCGGCTTCAATCAGGCGACGAGCCATCAACATGCGGGCTCCTGCCTCGTTGCGACCGTATTCATCCCGAAGCTGATCGGCTTCTTTGCTCAGGTCAAACGCCTCACGAGCCTGCTGGGAGCTGATGAGGCCATACGCACGCTGATAGAACGTGTCTACAGCGTCCAGTGAGTCGGCTTTCTC
>JANNGQ010000221.1:0-6182 GCA_031403975.1 Planctomycetota bacterium | reverse complement strand
GGCAAATCAGCCGGGAACAGGAAAAGAGTTGCAGTGAAACGTGTGGTGCGATCTGCCCGTGTTTCCCGGCGTTTTAAGAAAAGACCGGTAACCAGCCCCATTTCCGCACAGAGAGAATGCCATTGGCCCCGGGGACGCTGCACAAAGTTGTGTGACCGGGTTTGAGCGGCGCTGTGACAGAAGTGTCCCAGGGGGCCCGTCAATGGCGCGCCACGCTTTGTGCTGTTGACGTATCCGTTCCTGAGAAGCTTGGCCCGGGCTTCGCCCGCAACCCAGCGCAGAACAGGAAAAATTGTTATGACCACGAATTTCCTGGCACAGAATCCCGATGCAGGCGCACCGGGCGAGATCGGCGCACTGATCCATTGAGTGCGAAGGTCGACCGGCACAACAGCAACCGCGAGCAGCAGAGCATTCCGATGACCACCGAATCCCACACTCCGGTTCCTTCTTCCGCCAGTCGGAGTCCGCTGCTGCTGACTCCTGAACGTTCGCGGCTGGTCATTATTGATGTGCAGGAAAAACTGTTCCCGTCCATCAGCGACCACGACCAGCTGCTGAAGAACATCCGGTTCCTCCTGGATGTCGCGCGGATTCTGAACGTCCGATCGATACTGACGGAGCAATATCCAAAGGGCCTCGGTCCCACAGTCAGCGAACTCTGCGGCCACTCTGCAATTGCCGCACGGCTCGAGAAACTCCGTTTCAGCGCTGCGGAGGTCTTGTGCGAGTCGGAACAGCTCGACATCAGATCATCGTCCGCGCCGGTGCAGATCTTGCTTGCTGGTATCGAGACACATATCTGTGTCCAGCAGACTGCGCTGGATCTGATCTCCCGGAACATCTCCGTTTTCCTCGCCTGTGATGCGTCGGGAAGTCGTTATACGGCCGATCATTTCCAGAGTGTTCGACGCATGGAAGCGGCAGGTGTGATCGTCACGACTGTCGAATCCATCGCCTTTGAATGGTGTGAATCCGCCGGTATTGAACAGTTCAGATCTCTCAGTCGCCTCGTCAGGAATCGGGGCACTTGAGCGAAACTGTTCAGTGCGCCTCTGCAACAACCTGAAACGCACGGCTGACCTCTGCGGGCACGCGGCACAACTGCAGAGTTGCGAAATTCACGAAAGCCCAGTTCGTATTGGCGACGGCCAGAGTCTTGCCATCAGCGGGTCGGAGGATCTCATAACGGCGCATGGAGGTGACTCGTTTCATGTCGGCGATCCATGTGCGGATGACAATCTCGTCGCCTGCGAACGCCGGGATGAAGTACTCGATGAAATGAGTCCGCACGACCCAGCCCTGTCCGAGTCGATGATAAGCCTCCGACGGCCATCCCTGTGCGGTCGAATGAGCGACCGCCGCATCCTGCAGCCAGCGCAGATACTCGATGTTGTTCACATGCCCGACGCCGTCGATTTCGTGCGGGGAAACCCGGTGAAGAAACTCAAAGACCGCAGGCATGAGCAAAAGTCTCAACTGTTGTCCCGCCGCTCCGTCGGCGGGGATTTGTGATTCTGCGTCGATGCTGCAGGAAGATTCCAGTCGACGGAGTCCCGGCGCGCCGGGAGGCAACAGTAGTGCAGCACTTCACGCTTTGAAGATTTTTTCGCGTCCCGTTGTCACATGCTTTGTTGCGTTGCGAGTATCGAGCACCATGCGGGAGTGCCGGACGATGTGAACGTAGTCAAAAGCGGAATGATCCGTCGAGATGAGCACACAGTCCTGAGTTGCGAGAAACTCGGCTGACAATTCGGTACTGCTCATCGGTGGCAGGTGATAATGCCGCATCTTAGGCAGAGTCGGCACATGCGGATCGCTGTAAGTCAGCACGGCACCTCGTTCCATCAGCAGTTCCATCAGTTCGAACGAGGGGCTTTCGCGCGGATCATCGATGTCTTTCTTGTAGGCCATTCCGAGCAGGCAGATGCGGCTGCCCTTGATCGGTCTGGCCTGATCGTTCAGAAACTCAGCCAGCCGGGAAATGACATATCGGGGCATTCCCGCGTTAACTTCTCCGGCAAGTTCGATGAAGCGTGTGTTCATGCCCTGCAGCCGGGCCAGCCAGCTCAGGTAGAACGGATCGATCGGAATGCAGTGACCGCCAAGTCCCGGACCGGGATAGAACGCCTGAAATCCGAACGGTTTCGTCTTAGCGGCATCTACGACTTTCCACACGTCGATCCCCATGCGGTCGAACAGCATTTTGAGTTCATTCACGAGCGCGATGTTGACAGCGCGGTAGGTGTTTTCGAGGATTTTGCAGGCTTCCGCGATTTCGGCATTGTCGACTCGCACAACTTTCACGATCGCATGTGCATACAGGGCACAGGCCAGATCGCTGCTGGTGTCGTCAATGCCGCCGACGACTTTCGGGATTCCGGCCGCTGTGTAATCCGGGTTGCCGGGATCTTCGCGTTCCGGACTGAACGCCACAAACACATCGCGGCTGCATTTCAGTCCGGACGGATTGCTGTTCAGAATCGGCACCATGACGTCGCGAGTCGTTGTCGGATAAGTCGTGCTTTCCAGCACCACCAGTTGACCTGGCCGCAGAACTGCGGCAATCGCCTCGGACGTGGACTCGATATACTGCAGATCCGGGTCACGGCTGGCGCTGAGAGGCGTCGGTACACAGATCAGCAGTGCATCGGCGTCAGTCAGCCGCGCCATGTCATTCGTCGGATCGAGCACACCACGCCGAATCCAGTCGGCAACCTTTTCATTTGCGACATGCCTGATATAGCTCTGACCCTGTTTCAGCATCCGGACCTTTTCAGCATCGACGTCAAAGCCGATACACCTGAATCCGGCATTCGTGAACGCGCTGATCAGTGGCAGTCCCACATATCCCAGCCCGATGATTCCAACCCTGGCGGACTTGTCGGCAATCTTCCGGGCAAGTTCGGCAGACAGCTGCTGCGTAGAAAGGGCATTCATTTTCTGTGGGGTCCGATGTGGTTTCTGCCTATACCTCAGTCCGGTGAATCGCGGCGGCATTTTGATGCGGTCGCCCTGGCTGCGACAGTCCGAGTCCCGAAAAAACCTCATCGTCCGCCCGGAATCCGCCTGTCGAACCGATTCTGGCGACTTGCGGGCTCTGATGCCATGTGATCATACTTCCCGGTCGCCTGCCCGCCCTGTTTGCCGGAGTTCCTGATGATCCGCCTTGTTTTGACTGCACTTGTTATTTTCCGGCTGTACGCAGTGTCTGCGGCCGACGACGCGGCCAGGGCTGCTCCGGAAGAGCCAGTTGACATGGTCACGATCTTCAACGGCAAGGATCTGACCGGCTGGACCGGAGACCCGGAACTCTGGACCGTAAAGGACGGTGTCATCCACGGCGAAACGACAGAAGCGAAAGCCCCAAAGGGCAACACGTTCATCATCTGGAAGGACGGAGTCACGAAGGATTTTGAGCTTTGGTTGACCTTTCGATGCAATGCTTCGAACAACTCCGGGATTCAGTATCGTTCGAAGCATGTCACGAAAGGGAACATCAAGAACGACTGGGTCGTACGAGGCTATCAGCATGAACTTCGCAATGAACTGGATTTTCCGGATGTCTCCGGATTCATCTACGACGAAGGCGGCGAACGAGGCCGCATCTGCCTGATCGGCGAAAAGGCAAGCTGGGAAGTCGACGGAAAAAAAATTGTCAGCTCGGACCTGATGGACCAGGCAGGCTGGAAGAAACTGTTCCGGCTGGGCGACTGGAATGATGTGATCATCATCGCGAAGGGCAACCACATTCAGCACTTTATGAACGGCACTCTGGTTCTGGATTTCACGGACAACGATCCGAAACTGGCTTTGACCGAAGGAATCCTCGCCCTGCAGCTCCATGCCGGAAAACCGATGTGGGTCGAGTTTCGGGACCTCCGGATCAAAGAACTGAAGTAGTTGAATTGGTCGCTGAGGACGGAAAAAGTCGGGCAGACTTCCGTAATCGTAGGGCAGGTCAATTCAGGGACGTACAGCACACTCAACATGCGTGACTTCATCGATCCGAAAGTTGTGTCACGGCTGCAGGGGCTGGCGTTGAATGCCAGGACTCCGATGATCGGCAGCGTCTCGGGACGACATCGCAGTCCGACGCGAGGGTCAAGCCTTGAGTTTTCTGAGTACCGCAAATACGTTCCGGGCGACGACACTCGCCGGCTGGACTGGCGCGCCTGGGGGCGCAGCGACCGGTTCTACATCAAAGAATACGAAGCCGATACCAATCTGCGATTGTGTCTGGTGATCGATGTCAGCGGTTCGATGAACTACGGCATCAATGGCAGCCGCGATGCCGCGGATTCGAAGTTGAATTTCGCCCGCCGTCTGGCCGGAACGCTGGCCTATCTCGCTTCCGTTCAGGGCGATGCCGTCGGACTCTATTCCGCCGGCAGGACCTTTCAGCGTGAGATCCGTCCGAAGCGCAGTGCAGCTCACCTGAAGTTCATTCTCGATGAACTGGCGATGATGAAAGCGGAGGGCGAAACAGGTCTGCCCGATGCGCTGCATCAGGCGGCCGAGCGGATCGCGCAACGGGCTCTTGTTGTCGTCATTTCAGACCTGTTTATGGACTCGGAAACGTTGCGAGGCTGTTTCCAGCATCTGCGATTCCGCAAGCATGACGTTGCCGTGTTTCATCTGATCGAGCAGAACGAAATCGACTTTCAGTTTGATCGTCCGATCCGTTTTTTGGATCTTGAAGGGGCCGGGCCGCTGCTGGTCGATCCGACGACGATTGCGAAGCAATACCGTCAGGCCGTCCAGATATGGCTCGAAGACCTGAGAAAGATCTTCCGGACGTCAGCCGTGGACTATCATCGGGTCGGCATTGAAGAAAACTACGCGGATGTGCTGGCGCGATTCCTGCTCGCGAGGAAGAAATAATTACTGTTGGCCCGCTGGTCAACGCCGGCGGGAGTTCTCGAGCGTTGACCAACTATGACATTCCTGCAGCCCTTCATGCTGATTGCACTTCCACTGATCGCGCTGCCGATTCTGATTCATCTGATCAATCAGAACCGGCACCGGACGATTCACTGGGCGGCAACCATGTTCCTGCTGCAGGCACGGCGGATGGCTCGCGGCATGGCGCGGCTGAGGTACATTCTGATCATGCTGGCCCGGATGCTGGCCCTGGCCGGGCTGATCTTTGCGGTCAGTCGACCGATGGCCGGAGGATGGCTGGGACTTACGAACAGCGGCGCTCCGGAACTGACGGTCGTCATTCTTGATCGTTCCGTCAGCATGGAAGAACAGGATCCGCAGACTGGACGCTCCAAGCGCGCGACGGCGCTCGAGAAACTGGCGAACGTATTCCGGGATCTGGATCGTGACTCAGGCATCGTGCTGTTCGACAGTGCAACGGGAAAGCGGCACGACCTGAGCAGTGCCGATGCACTCACCGAACTGCCGGAGACATCCGCGACATCGACGAGTGCCGACATACCGGCGCTGATGCAGGCCGCGACAGAGTATATCCTCACCAATGAAGCCGGTCGCACAGACGTCTGGATCTGCTCGGACCTGCGGCAGACTGACTGGAACCCGGGCGGCGGACGCTGGGAGTCCGTTCGATCGCAGTTACGGGACCGCGACGGCGTGCGTCTCTGCCTGCTCGCGTATCAGGATCGTGCTCCGGACAATCTGGCCGTCATTGTCAGCGGGGTCCATCGCCGCGAAACGGTGGAAGGCGCGGAACTGGTGATGGATCTGAAGCTGACTCGCTCTGAGGCAACGACCGAACCTGTGCACGTTCCTGTGACATTCGTGATCGGTGGCGCGAGATCGACGATCGAACTGGAACTCACGGGAAGTCAGCTCGTTCGCAACGGCCATACGATTCCCATCGACAGGGAATCCAGGCGTGGCTGGGGCAGGGTCGAGCTGCCTCGGGATGCGAACGCGGCGGACAATGTGTTCCGGTTTGTTTTTGCCGAGCCCGCTCCGCAGAAGACGCTGATCGTTTCGGATGATGCCGATGTCGCCGAGCTGCTGCGTCTGGCGGCGGCAACGCCCTCGGATCGCAGTCTCGTTTATGAAGCGGGTGTTGTCTCATCGTCCCAGGCCGCCGTAATTGAATGGGCCGGTCGATCCCGCGAATCCGCCATCGGTCATCGAGTTGATGGCCGCCTGCCGGGCTGAGCTGGCGGGCTACAAATGCCCCCGGTCGCTGGAGATCGTCT
>JANNGQ010000220.1:0-1560 GCA_031403975.1 Planctomycetota bacterium | reverse complement strand
TCGCAGTCCGCAAATTTGCCGGACAGGAGTCCCTTCTTGAACCACTTGACCCTTTGAGCCGAAGTCCCGTGTGTATATCGCTGCGGCACGACGTGTCCCGTGGCTTCTCTTTGCAGCGTGTCATCGCCGATCTGGTTCGCGGCAGTGATCGCTTCTTCCATGTCGCCCTGTTCCAGGATTTCATAGTCCTTGTGGGCATGATGAGCCCAGACGCCTGCGAGAAAATCCGCCTGGAGTTCCAGGCGGACGGACATCTGGTTCGATGCGATCTCATCTCCTTCAGACCGGGCCTGATTGACGATGTCGCTGAAGCCCGTCAGGTTCTGAACATGATGGGAGACCTCGTGAGCGATGACATACGCCTGTGCGAAGTCACCGGGTGCCCGGTGACGCTGTGCGAGTTCATCAAAGAAACCCGGATCAATGTAAACTTTCTGGTCCACCGGGCAATAGAAGGGTCCCATCACCGCACTGGCATTTCCGCAGCCGGAAGCAATTGAGTCCGAAAAGATGATGAGCTTTGGCGGAGTGTAACTGCCGCCTTCGACCTGCTCCTGAAATAACTTCGTCCAGACTTTTTCCGTGTCACGCAGGACCACTTGCACAAACTCTCGGCTCTTGTCGTCAATCCCTGCGCCAATCTCAGCCGGGTCCTGCTGTGCTCCTTCCTGCAGATTCTGCAGCGCCTCGCCAGCGATCTGCTGAACCGCCGGCGGAGCACCAAAGAATCTCAGTGCGAGGATGACCAGGACCACAAGAATCCCGCCACCGCCGACTGCAGCAGGCCCGCGCATCCCGCGACGATCCTCGACGTTTGTGCTGCGCTCACGACCTTCCCAACGCATCGAACTGCCCCGATCAGACAAAGTGTCCCAGCTCTGACGACGCGCGAAAGTGTAGCAGCATGGCAATGAGTCTGCACCCGAAAAATGCAGCGCGGCATCGGCGAACGGTCGGCCGTCGATTGAGTCAGAACGTCTCAAATATCGGTTGATCACCGATCGAATCGAAATTCGTGTCGCCTATGAACAGGCAACCGGCATTCGGATGGTGTGCCTGCTGCTCGATTGGCATGTGCTCGACGGCTGACGTCAGCAGCAACCGGACTCGCCCTTCGTGCCCGATCAGCCGCGGACAGGTCACGCGCGGTGATCCCGCACAGGTCCAGATGGCTTCCAGTGTGCCGTTGGCAATACGGTACTGGCGGGCCCCGAAAGTGGCGCAGGAACTCTCGCGCCAGACCGGCTTCGAATTCGAGTCGGGCGCCAACTACTACGAGAACATGTCGGCGCAGGATTCCTCGGTGGAGCTTTCCGGCCAGCTGCGGGTGACCGCCTGCGTGCTGATGAAGATCGCCAACGACCTGCGCTGGATGAACTCCGGGCCGCTCGCGGGGATAGGCGAGATCGAGCTCCCCGCGCTGCAGCCGGGCTCCTCCATCATGCCGGGCAAGGTCAATCCGGTGATCCCGGAGGCGGTGGCGATGGTGTGCGCACAGGTGATAGGCAACGACACCACGATCACGATCGCGGGACAGTCGGGCAACTTCCAGCTCAACGT
>JANNGQ010000219.1:0-4858 GCA_031403975.1 Planctomycetota bacterium | reverse complement strand
TGGTGAGTACAACGTCTGGGTTCAGGCAAAGGGGGCCAACGGACTGATTTCTCCGTGGGCAACCGCCAAGTCGCTCACGATTGGATTCGGGCGGACGAATTCCATTCCGTCTCTGACAATCAATCGAACACTCACTTGGGCCGCAGTCGCCGGAGCCGACCATTATGATCTTTGGGTGGATTATCTTGATCCCAGCGGCCCGATTCAGTCGCAAATCGTTCGCCGTGCTGATCTGACGACGAATTCGTTTGTCCTGCCCGCGAATCTGTTCGCCGGGCCATATCGCGCATGGGTTCGGGCAATCGGCACTCATCAGGGATTTGCATTTACAAGCAATTGGTCGGCACAAGGTACGTTTTCACTTTAGACGGGAACGCGACAGGCATTCTGGTTAGGGGAACCTGCCTCGGTCTGATCGACCGAATTACGATTTATCGGCGAACGGTCTTCTGCAACACGGGCACTGGCCTTCGTATCCTTTGATGAGCGAAGAGAATGAGGTCGGTTGCGGCAAGGTCATGATTGCCTTGAATGCCAAAGGAGAGCGATGAGCGTAATGGCGATACGTCACGCCACCGACTGAATGGCCCAGAATCTCGATTGAAGATTCTGGCATGTGCTCGTCGTAATACGTCGCACATGTCTTGCGGAGATCCTTGAGTTCCCAGGGCTCGTCTTTGCGAGTTTCAACATTGGTCTTTGACTTGATTCCAGCAAGAACACACAACTCCTGAAATCGAACATTCGGGCGCGATCCGCCACCCAGAAAGACCGGATTTGTTGGCACCGGATTCTCGGGCATGATGCTCCTGATGTGAGCGTGAACCACGTGGTTCATGGGGCGGTAGAACGTCTTGCCCGTTTTCACTCGACGATAGAAGAGCCACCCCCATGGTGATCGTTCCTTGACTTCCCGATCCGGTGATTGGCGACTCCAGAAGACATCCTGCCACAGGATCGGCTCATGAAATGGCAGAGACTTCCAGATGGTTCCGGAATCAACGCCGTAGTTGAAATACATGACGAGCGCGCTCCGCCAGTATCTGCCGATTGGGCTCGGCTCGTTCCAGCCTCGCGGCCGAGCCATCTTGTGCGTCGCGAAATAGAGCGCATTGATTTCCGCCTTGGTCAAGTAGTGTCGGCCCGCTACATCACGCTGCTGTCTGGGCTTCGGGAAACGCGGCAGCGAGCCGATCAGGTCCAGATCCCAGGCCCATGACAGCACAGCACGCAGGTGTTCTCGAGCCTTGTTTGTGGTTCGCCCCGGATTTGTTCCTTTTTCGGTGACGGCCTGCTCGTACACCCAATCCAGAAACTCTCTGATCTCCTTGCGCCCCAGCTTCTCGATCGAGAGTCCCCCACCCCATTCATTCCACATCCTATGGGTCGTGTTGTACTCGTCACGAGTTCCGCGTGCCGGATTCCCGGCACGTGGTACTTCGACACTGCGGTCCTGAGAGTCATGGACATTCGCAAAGCTCCAGCGCCGCCGGTGCTGGCTCCCATGCCCGATCCATTCGACCAGCGGCTCGCGCTGTGTTTCATGCTGACTGTCGCGCCGGTCCGCGGAGCGAAAAGAAACCCGGAAATGTGCGACCACTCAGTCGCGGGCCATCTGACGCTGTCGGCGGCATCTCGCAGTTCCGGTGAGGTTCAGAACATACGCACACGCATGTTCCGCCGTTTGAACGAACCCGGATCCGCCCCCGAACTCAAATTCACTTTCCGGAGTGCAGTTTCCAGGGTTCCAGAGTATCGCAGCTGGCACAGTGCTCATGAGCCTTGCAGTAAATGCTGCTTCCTGTATCGGTCGTGACCACCGGAGCAACGAATGAAGCTCCATTTCTTGAGTCCGTCGGTGCGACGACATCGATCAGCTGCACTCAGCCGCACGAACTGCGCCCGATCGACAAAACCGACGAATGTTGGCAACATGCGTTTGGAAGCTGAGCATGGAACTCTGTCGAAGGCGATTCTCATGGGTCGAGAAGAACTGTTGATGATGCAATTGTTCGGCGGCGGTGGTGGATGGCTGCAGTCGGGCGGTTGGCTGCAGGTCGTTTTTCTGGCGTTTCTCCTTGCCGTCCCCATCTTACGGCCGGAGCGGATCAGGGTCGTCTCATCGTATCGTGGTGCCTACGTATGCTTTGCTTTGTCCATTATTGTCCCCAGTGCGGCGTCCGTCCTGATGTCGAGCCTGGTGTCGCCAGGCGGAGTACCTGGAGGCGGTCTCTTCGGAATTCAGACGTTTCAGTTGTTCAATGCGGCAGGGCCCGTCCTTTTCGGCATCAGCCTGATTCTCGCGATGAAAGCCATTGTACCCGGTTTCATTCCTCCTCAGAGTATTCGCCGGCCGACAAGTCACGACGAACCAACATCGACGGCGGGCCGCGGTTCAATCGACGGAGATGTCGCTGAGTCAAAGTCGCGATGAACACTTCCGGCATTTTCAGAATTCTTCGGTGGGTCTTCGTCATCCTGCTGAGTGTCTCGCAGGTTAACGCTGCGGGACCGCTCAGGCTGAAACTTTCGACGGTGACCTCCAATATCCGATCTGATGCGCCGCTGTCGCTGAATGTCCACCTCGACTGGGCATCGCCGGAGCTGCTGGAAGGACGGCTCGAACTGACTTGCTACGACGGCGAAAAGCTGCTTCACCGTAACGTTGGAAGTGAGGTGGCGTTATTAGCTGGCGACAGGCATTCGCGCACGATCCTTCCTCCGATGTCGCTGTCCAGAGACCTGTCGGCATTGACCGTGCGTGCCCGCTTTCTGACAGATACATCAGACTATGATCTGGGCAGTTTCGAATTGCGAGTCCCCGTGTATTGGCGGCGTTCCTTTGTGATTGGAGTTGTGGTGCCACAGGAGAATGCTCACGTCGCGGGAAGCGCCGAACTCGGGCAGTCTCTGCGACTTGATCAGTTGGGGGAGAACGAAATCCCTGGCAGTCAACTCGTGAGTATCCCGTCGCAGATCACGCCCGAAGATCTGCGTGCCAGCGGGTTGGGTCTGTTCTCATTCGACGTATTGGCACTGACAAGTCCGGGATTCAATGTGTTAACTGAAGATCAACTCGACGCCATCAGCGGCTGGGTGGAGGCAGGGGGTAGCCTGTTCGTAATCGTTGACAGCACAAATTCGGCTGTACAGACAAAGTTCCTGAATCGGATCGCCGGACTTCCAGACAACGATCGAGGGATGCTGATTGGCCCCGACATAAATCCTCCGGGGGGTATCAATGATCGTGGTGAGAGATTGCGCATGTACCGCACAGGGCTGGGACGTTCGGTAATTCTTCAGGCGGACGAACAAGTCGATACCGAAACTGATCTAAAAGAAGCGGCGGCGTATTTGTGGAAAGTTCGGAGCGAAATGCAGTCCGAGTTTCGTGACACCGGCACCTCGCAGCAATTGTCAAAGCGGCTGTTGGGATCGGAGTTCGACCAGTCGGGCGATTGGCAAGCCGGTGGCTTCGACGATTCCCAATTGATGTACAGTCCGTTTCAGCACGTCCCCCTGACCGAAACGGACTCGCTGACAGCGATTCTGCTGCCGGACGAAGTGCGGAGCATTCCATTAAGCGTCGTCGTTACCATTCTGGCGTTGTTTCTCACCGTGATTGTGCCCGTCGACTACTACGTGCTTGGCCATTTCAAAAGTCGCAGGTTCACATGGGTTCTGCTGCCGGTTGTGTCGCTCGTATTCACCGGGTTTACTACCTGGCTTGGCGATGCTTATCTGGGATCGACCGACTATCGAACATCGCTGGAATTTGTTGATCTGACGACGGCCAATCGTGTGATCTGCAACAGTCGTTTCGAAATGTTATTCACTGCCACACAGCGGGAAGTTGCAACACAACTGAAGCAGACTCTCTACGCGGCAGTTTCCGTCCGACGCAGCAATGAAGCGGACGAAGGGAATTCCGGACGTGGCCTGAGGACATCCGACCTCGGTAATGAGCCCGCCGACAGGACCGACCAGCCACTGGATTCCGAATCGCCACTTTACCAGGGCCACATGCCGACCCTGTTTACGGTTCGGCAGCAAATGCGACAATGGAGCCCCCAATTGAGTCGTCAGACGGCATTGCAGACGGAGCGTCCGATACCCGAGTTCGATTTGGACGCCATCAGCACGACGTGGCAGCAATCATCGGAACTGGTCGAAAACGCTGAATGGCAAAAATCGCTGTTCGAGAGAATTCAAGCGACTTTACCCGGGTCGTCCGTGTTGCTCTTCACAAAGAATCAGGTTCTCGATCTGACGCAGGGCCAAGACCTGCAGGATCCGAACGGGCAGGCAGACTCGGCGGATACGAAGCATCGGCGACTGGTGGAACTGGTTCGCAAAGTGTGCGTCCGTCCGGCAGTCGGATTATTCTCGATCGTGTCTCAGATCTCGCCGAACGGCACGGGCGATTTCGAAGACCTGTCGATTCTGGATCCGGACGATGCAGGTCAACTGTTGCTGGTGATCGTCACCAGGCAGGGTAATGACTACGTCGTGTTCCGACGGCTATTTCATAAAGGCTCGTGATGGCGTTCGTGCATATCAATGATCTATGGGTCACATATGGCGCCGTGCATGCCGTGCGCGGCATCTCGTTCGATATTCCAAAGGGGGAAGTCTTCGGATTCATCGGCCCGAACGGAGCCGGGAAAACTTCCACGATCAAGGTCCTGTCTACGTTGATCGCACCGGATCATGGCCAGGTCACGATCGGCGGGATCAGTGTGACCGATGATCCCCTGGCAATCAGGAAACGCATTGGTTACATGCCGGATTCTTTCGGAGTTTACGAGGACCTTACGGTAAATGAGTATCTGCATTTTTTTGCAGCGGCTTACGACAT
>JANNGQ010000218.1:0-2450 GCA_031403975.1 Planctomycetota bacterium | reverse complement strand
AAAACACATCGATTCAGGCCTGAAGGGCCGACACAAGCGCCAGTGTGCCGGCCCTTCAGGCCCTAGGTTTTTGATTCTCGAATACCGGTGGCTTACGCCACCGGCGCGCCGGGATAGCCAGAGGCGTCAGCCACTGGTTTCGGATCGTTCGATTTCGAAAGCCCCGACGGGGCGACAGAAGTCGGCTCATGTCGCCCTTTCAGGGCTGATCACAATGAATTCAAAAGTTCCAGTGGCTTACGCCACTGGCTACATCCTGTCGAGCCTTCAGCTCTGAAAAACTGCGCAACTTCAAAACTGGCGCTTCGGGTTGGTATGAAATGCACAACTTCAGAACTGGCGCTTCGCGCGTGTATGGCGGACTCTAGCAAATCGAATTCATCTCGCCACGGTGCTGCGTCACAGCATCGCGATCAGGGCGATCGCCATGTTGAATGCATTGAAGAAGAAATGCACCAGCATGACGGTCACATAACTGCGACGGCGGAGATATGCATAGGCCAGAGCGGCGGCCAGCGGCAACAGTGCCAGGGAATCCGGAAACCCGTGCGCAAATGCGAACAGGAGTGACGACAGCCCAAAAGCCAGGCCCGGACGTCCGAGCTGCGCAAGTCCGCCGAGAATCACGACTCGGAACTGCAACTCTTCCACAATCGGTGCCATAAACACGGCAGTGAGCAGAATCAAAGCCATGATGTTGATTCCGACACCCGAATCAAGCATGTCCAGAAACGGATGCTGTCCGGGCGGCTTGCCGTAGATGCTCTCCGAGATGATGACCACCATGATGCGAAGAAAGGCCGTCGGCAAATACGCCGCCAGAAACACTTCACCCGCGTAACGCAATTCAGTGAAAAGTGAGAACCGTTCGTCAGGCAGTGCATGCTCATCCATCGATTCTGCCAACTGCGGAGGTGCATACGGCGACTCCTGTGCGACCAGTACCGGTGGCTGAAGTGCCGTCCGATTGCCGAGAACTGCATATCCCGGCAGCTCCGGAATGGCTGACGTGTCGTTCAGATCCGGCCAGAATGAAGTCGACGAAAACGTCGTCGCGGCCAGCAGCGAGAACTCTCTTTCGACGGATTGAACCGCATTGCCGCGGTCAGACAATCGCACGCGTCCGGAGTTTCGTGAGACCAGAACAACGATCCCGAGTACCGCCAACAGTATCAGATCCACTACCGCCGTACTTACGAGCGCTTCCAGCATCTGAGCCGGCGTCATAGCCGGCTCTGCGGTCGTTTCAGCGACGGGTGGGGTTTCAGCGACGGGTGCGGATTCAGCGACGGGTAAGGATTCGGGATTCTGCACATCGGGCTCCGGCGTTTGGCCGCCGGTTTCGTTCGCCGAATTCAGCATCGTCAATGAAACCATCAACAGCGACAGCCCCACGGCGACAACCGTCAGCGGCATCGGAACTCGCAGAATTCCTCGCCTGGCGGCCGGCAGTGAGTGGCCCGTCTGTCCGAGCCGAACTACCCACGCGACAATCATCACAAGGCTGGCGGCCATCGTCAGCATGACCAGCATGATCGACAGCGTCTGCCCGACGGTGGCTTGTTCGGCGAGACTGCCAGGCGCACTACCCGCCTGAGCCACCACCAGCAGTCTGAATGAGAGCATGAAGTCCATGATTTCTTTGCGCTTGACCTTGAGCGGCACGGCGCTAGCCGCCGGTGTCTTGATGTCAGCCGAACGCGCTAGCGTCGAGCCTTTGCCCGGAACACGATGGAAATTTCGAACCCGCAGCTAGCGCTGTCGGCTGAATTCATTCTCCCGTCCCCGTACCATCACGCCTCGGTATCAAAACGCGGAGTCCACGCCTTGTCGACCATTCTTGATGAAATCCTCGAACAGAAGCACCGGGAAATCGCGGCCGCTCGGAACATCGTGCCCTTCCGGACACTGGAATCGCGGATCACGTCAGCTCCGGCGGTCAGGGGATTCCTGAAGGCTCTGCAATCGGCCTCGCGCCCGGCACTGATCGCGGAAGTCAAAAAGGCATCTCCTTCTGCCGGGCTGATCCGTCCGGACTTTGATCCTGTCACAATCGCGCGACAATACGAAGTCGCAGGGGCCGCATGTCTGAGTGTGCTGACCGACGAGAAGTTCTTTCAAGGGCATCTCGGGTATCTGCGGGACATCCGGCAGATTGTTCGCATCCCGGTCATGAGGAAGGAATTCATTATCGACCGATACCAGATCGCGGAGGCCCGCGTGGCCGGAGCGGACTGCGTGCTGCTGATCGCCGAATGCCTGAACGACGCTCAGCTGCACGATTTGTACGGATACACGCGCAGTCTGGGGATGGACACTCTGATCGAATTGTATGACCTTGAAAACCTACCGCGTGTCCTCGCGACCGGCACGAAACTGCTGGGCATCAACAATCGTGACCTGCGGACATTTGTCACTTCACTCGAACACACATTTCGAGTCAAAAAGCA
>JANNGQ010000217.1:0-5196 GCA_031403975.1 Planctomycetota bacterium | reverse complement strand
CTTTCTCGCGACGATCAGCCTCGGCCTCATCCCGGGGATTCCATAGATTGTCAAACATCCACAACGCAAGCCGCAGAGTCCGGTGCTGCTCCGACGACAGAGCTTTCAGTTCGTCCTGCAGCGAAGGCGGCCGCTTCACATCCGCCAGCGCCTGAGCGATCATCCGGCCGAATTCTTCCAGCGTCATATGCAGCGCTGGAAGGCGGTAGGAGACGTCAAACTCGACAACGATCTGCTTTGCCGGATCGGCGTGAGTGTTCATCCGGGATCGAGCGAAACTCAGCCTGTCCTCCGCCTCCATTTTCAGGAAAGCATCCCAGTCATTCTGATCCAGTGCCGACCACCAGTGGAAGTAGCGGTCCAGCACATCCCGCAGTCCTGCGTCCTGCTGGACAGCCTCGTGGACGGAACGGATTGCCGACCGGCGGGATGCTGACTGGGCGGAAAGATCCGCAAAACTCAGCCGCACCGCGCGCTGCTGTTCCTCGGTGAGCGCTCGGAATCGGTCCACCTGTTGATTCAGCACCACACGGTCGGCACTCTGGCCACCCCAGACCAGAACGGCACCGGTGGCACCGCAGACGACACATAGTGCGGGACTCAGCCAGTTCGGCATCCGAAATCCACGGCTCACGGCGCGTCTCCCGGCGGCTTTGCGGAGGATTCCGAAGTTCCGGCAATCGACTTCAGAAACTCTGCATCCGGAATCGGGCGGATTTTCTGATAATCCAGGAGAAGATCGAGCTGACGCAGGATCTGAAGATCCGCCGACTCGGCCTTCGGTGTACTCAGCGTTCTTGACGCCAGCAGTCCCGCCGAAGCACCCGCAAAGCCGACGAGACACCACAAGCTCCACTTCATCCACGGTGCGGCAAACAGCACACGCACGACAGAATTCGGCCGGTTTGAGATCTTTCCGTCGTCTTCTTCGAAAGGCAGAGCATTCAGCGATGCCAGCGTTTTCTGTGCGAACTCACCGCTGGCCGTTGATTCGCCAAGAGAGTCCAGCAATCGCCAGGTACGGTCAAGTGATTCGGCATAACTTCTGAGCGGAGCATCGCTGACGAGTTCCCGTTCAACCCGGTCAGAATCGAGATCTTCGAGTTCGCCGTCCAGGTACGCAACGAGATCCGTCAGCCGGGCATCGCCAGGATCTGCGGTCTCATCGACAGACTTGTTTTCGTTTCGATCGGACATAACTCACAGAAATCGTTCGAGTGATTCTTTCAGTTTGCTTCTGGCCCGTGAAAGCAGCGACTTCACTGCTACCGTACCAAGTCCCATGATCTCTCCGATTTCTTCGTAGCTCATTTCTTCGAATTTGTGCAACAGAACGGCTGTCCGCTGTCGTTCGCTCAACTCTCCGACGGCGCTTCGGACAAACTCCCGCAGCTCCGAGGCATCAAGCTGTCTCGTCGGCATGAGTGCCGATTTTTCTGCCAGATTCTGTTCCCGAGGCCGAAATTCGTGGCTGCCCGATCCGGAGACCAGCGGTGTCTCCCGGCGCCGCGATGTTCCGCGGTTCTGATTACTGGCAAGATTATGGGCAATCCTGAACAGCCATGTCGAGAACTTGGCCGTCGGTTCGTATCGTCCGCGGGAACGGAAAACCCGGAGAAACGCTTCTTGAGCCAAGTCTTCCGCGGCGGTCCTGTCGTGCACCAGATGGAAGAAAAACCCGACCAGTCGGTCCTGATACCTCAGCACCAGCTCTTCAAACGCGGAATCGTCGCCCGATGCCACTTTCAGCATCAGCTGTACGTCCGGGTCAGACAGGTACTGATTCTGAAGTGACTGAGAAACCAATCCGGACACTCCGCCGTTCAACACAGATGAGGAACAGCGCAATCGCGCTTTCCGCGCTGGCACCTGGAATACAATCCGGCAGCCGTGAGACTGTATTCGCCGCGCCGCTGCCCCGGCAAGCACTCGGACTGCCGGAGCGCAGACAATCGTTCAATCAACTTTCCGGGCTGAACAGGGCAGGCGTAAAAAAACCTCGATCCGAAGCCCGAATCGAGGTCACTGACCCCAAGGGGATTTGAACCCCTGTTACCGGAATGAAAATCCGATGTCCTAGACCTAACTAGACGATGGGGCCGTAACAGTCGTTCGAGCCAAGTCTTGTGCAGGATAAGCAATCGCCTGATCGCAATTCAAATCACTGGCTGGCTGTGGCCCGAGGATTCTTCAGAAGGTTCTGAAGGAAACTTCTGTTTTTCGTTCAGAATGGCTTCGAGAACCTCTTGTCGATGCACCGACACATCGCGCGGTGCTTCAATTCCAATCCGCACCTTGTCTCCGCGCACCTCGACGACTGTGATCACCACATTGTCGTTGATAATGATGCTCTCGTTCTTCTTCCTTGATAACACCAGCATGTTTCTACTCCCGACATCAGGCTTCCCTGCTGCTGCTGCCGCACTTCCCTACCCTTAGCGCAGTCCGCCAGCGGAACCACACAAACTTGTTATGGCACATGTTATGCGTGCAAAATCAGGCGGTCAACAGCCGTTCCGGCAATATTCGCCGGACGATTCCATCATCTCAGAAACCGAAAAAGGGCACTCCCTTCGCGAAAAAGGAATACCCTTTCGGATGGCTGCTTCGTCAATCGATCGGATTCCGGGCGGCCGCTGTCGCAAATCCGCGGGCTTTCGATCTGCCCGGCTTTTGCCCGGCTTCCGGACGCCGTGACCGAAATTCCATTTCCGGACCCTGATCAGAAACTAGATCAAGTCCTTCAGCTTTTTCAGCGCCCGAACCTTGACGACTTTCTTGGCTGCCCTGGCGGCGATTTTGATCTCTTCGCCAGTCGCAGGATTGCGACCCATTCGTTCTTTGGTCGCCGGGCGCGTATGCACATAGATCTTCATCATGCCCGGCAGATTAAAGATGCCTGAACCTTTGGTAATGCTGGACGCAATCAATGCTTCCATGGCATCAAGTACAGCGGTAACTTCTTTCTTGCTTTGTCCGGTGGCTTCCGCCAGGGCGTTCAGAATGTCTGTCTTGGACAAGGGCTTATCAGATTTCTTTGCCATGTGAACTTCACTCCTTCACTGAAAATTCAATGCACGAACAATCCGGAATTCGACTGGGGTATGAATCGCGACTTTCAAAAACCCCTTGTTTTTCGCAGGAAGTAGAGTTCTGAACACCGGGAGTGTCAATCCTGTGCCGCCGAGAAAATTCTTAATTCGCTGAGTTTTTGCGAGGAATTCTTCTGTTTCTGACCGGCAATCGCGTGGCGACTCATCAGAATCGCTGCTTGCTGCATCTGCTCTTCACCAACTCCTGTACAGACTGTGACCCCGAATCATTCAATGGTTCACTGTCTCAATCCCCTTTCGTTCGGCCTGCTGACGCAGGCAGGTTACTCATGTCACTGCGTGTTATCGCCGGCCAGTTTCGCCGCCGTCTGCTGAAAACGCCTTCGGATGATTCGACTCGTCCCTACACTGACCGAGTCCGGCAGATTGTCTTCGACCGGCTTCGGGAGTTCGTTCCGGGGGCCCGGGTGGCTGATGTCTTTGCCGGCGTCGGCACGATGGGGATGGAATCACTCAGCCGCGGTGCGTACTCGTGCGTGTTCTACGAATCGAATCCCGTCATTCATGAACTTCTCGTGTCCAACGTCCGTGCGATCGCCCCGGAGGCTCGCACGATCTGCTGGAAAACTGACGTCCGCCGCACTTCGTTCAGGCCAAACGGGGGCGAGGACTTTCTCCCGTATTCACTGATCTACTTCGATCCGCCGTACCGCACAGCAGATGAGATTTCTCGAGGACGACCGCTCGCCGCCAGTCTCAAGCGACTCTCAAAGGACAGAATCTCGACTCCTGAATGCATACTGGTGCTGCGGACGCCGGAAAAGTTCGAGACTCCTGAAATCGATGGCTGGAACGTTCACGATTGCTGGGAACTGTCATCCATGATGGTCTGGATCATGACCAAACCTGGCGCGTTCGCGGACATTGAAGAGTCAGACGAGGAGGCCTCACCAGATGATGTGCCCGCTGAACTCACCGACGCATCTTAGTCCTGCCGACGATCTTTCCTCGACGCCCATGGCGAGTCCCAGTCTTTCACGTTCTTCGTCAGGAAATCGACGATCCCTTTGTTCGTCGTGTCCGCAAACGCGCCTTCAAGGAAACCTTCCGCATGGGTCTTGCCCTCCGTCAGCGTGATCTTTCGCACGTCTTTGAACTCATCTCCCTTGAGTTCAACCGCCTTGTAGATTTTCTCTGCGCTGCGGAGGTCATCAACGTTGTCCTTCGAAGCAACTATATGCACGGCGATCGGGAAACCTTTCATAGTACCCAGAATCACGTTGGCTTTGATATTCTTCACTGTCGAATTCGGGCTGTACATGATCAGAGCCCGCACATCCTGGCCGCGTGGTGTGCTGGTATCGGCTGTCGGGCCGTCGGGGTAGGGCTTCTTAGCCCAATCCGCCACCGCGAACGCCGCTGAAACCATCGCACTCGATCCGACCGACACGATGCTCAGCTTCCGGATATTGAGCTTCTCGGCCTTGTGCCTGTCCATGAGAAACGCTTTCACGGCTTCCATGTCCCGCGTCACCATTTCGACATAATCATTCGCGTTCATTTTCACCGTCGGAGGTTCCGTGCCCGTGGCAGTCGGCAGACTGTCGCCGTGCTTTCGCAGATCCACAGACACGACCGCAAAGCCGCTCTTCTGCAGAGCCAGTGCGGTGGACTGCCAGACCCGACGATTGCGCACGTCTTTGCTATCCGGACCTTCTGCACCGGGCAACAGGATGACAACCGGAGATTCCTTGCCTGCCGCGGATTCATAGTAGGTCACATAGATCGGCCAGCCGTCACTGGCCGTCAGAACTTCGTCCTGTGCCGTATCCTTTCCCTCGCTCGGTTTCGGCGGCTGGGTCTTCGGCGACTGAGTCTTCGCTGATTGTTTTCCGGCACCCTGCTGAGTTCCTGCCGGATTCTTCCCGGTCTTCTGTTGAGCGGCTGTGTACTCCGTGAGCAGCAGCACAGCAACACACAACGCCGCAATTCGAATCCGCCTCGCAGACAACGACAACTCAGGCATCGCATTGCTCCGCATTGAATCCGTCACCGGATTCGTTTTCCGAAAAACAGACTTCTTCAGATTCTCTGCGGTTCCGTCGGATGGTCAAGCCCGCAATGCTATGTCCGGAAAAATCTG
>JANNGQ010000216.1:0-2865 GCA_031403975.1 Planctomycetota bacterium | reverse complement strand
CGATCTGGCGATAGGTAATGCCGGCAGCGCGCAACAGCTCGGTTCGCCCCATTTCGAAGTAGGTGAAATAGTTGGCGTGATGCAGACGGCCCTGGCCGTCCGTCTCCTGATAACGGACCCGGATTTCGATTTCGTGTTCTCGAAGCATGGGCAGATACTAGCCCGAAGGGCATACCGGGGGGAACACAAGTTGCGGCCCGGTGCTGCGCGGGCGGTGGCCGCGTCGTTGACGGTGCGATTCCAATTCCTTATAAAAAGGGGGTTTACGCCGCTAGAGGGCCTCTTTCGCGGCGGCGGGCACTAGGGCATTGGAAGTTTCAGGCGACTGGCTGTTTCATGAGTATCGGTGAAGGCACGGGAACCGGCTTCTCGACCATGCGGGGGAGGAACTACCCCTCGATTCGCCAGTTTACCGTCTTCATGGAGAACCGAGTCGGCCAACTGATGGAGGTCATTCGCCGCTTCGAGGGGAGCCAGGTCCGGATCGTCGCCCTGTCGATCAACGACTCCTCGGAATGTGCCTTCGTGCGGTTCCTGCTGAGCCACCCGGAACAAGGGCGCGAAATCCTGGAACGGGCCGGCTTGGCGCTGATCGAAAGCGACCTGATCGGCGTCGAGCTGCCGCAAGGCCATCAGCCGCTGTTGCAGGTTTGCACGGCTCTGTTGCAGGCCGAGGTCAACATTATCCAAGCCTACCCGCTGCTTGGCGGGCGTCGATGAAGCGACCGGCAAGGAGCTTTGGTCGCAGAAGATCGAGGCGTTTCGCGGCATGAACATCCTTACGCCTGTCGTGTTCGGCGATGCGATCTTCACCAGCAGTTACGGCGGAAAGTCGTGGCTTTTCGATCTCGTCAAGAGCGGCGACGCCACCGACTCGAAGATGGCCGTGACCGAGCGTTGGCAGAACAAGACCCAAGGCTACATGTCTACGCCGGTTGTAATCGACGGTTACATCTATACGCATCTCAAAAACCAACGGTTCGCGTGCATCGAGCTTGAGACCGGCAAGGATCGTTGGGTCACGACTCCGTTCGGAAAGTATTGGAGCCTCGTCGCGCAAGGCCAGAAGATTCTGGCCCTCGACGAACGGGGCGACCTGCTCCTCATCAATGCGAAACCCGAAAAGTTCGAGCTGCTCGGTCAGCGGCACGTCAGCGACTCTCCAACGTGGGCACACTTGGCCGTCTGCGGGGACGAGGTCTTCGTGCGCGATCTCAAGGGGCTGACGGTCTATCGCTGGGCGACCGCGACAAAGTAGAGGACGAAGTCGCCATGAAGATCGCGATCATTGGAGCCGGGATTTCCGGGCTGACTGCGGCGTATCGGCTCTGTCCGGAGCATGAAATCGCGCTGTTCGAGGCCAACGACTATCTCGGCGGTCATACGAATACGGTTGAGGTCGAGTTGAACGGCGAGCGGCAGGTGATCGACACCGGGTTTATCGTCTTCAACGACTGGACCTACCCGAAGTTTATCCAATTGCTGGACGAACTCAGTGTCCGCTCGCGGCCGACGTCGATGAGCTTCAGCGTGCGGTGCGATGCGGCGAATATTGAGTACAACGGCTCATCGTTGAATGGACTGTTTGCGCAGCGGCGAAACCTGTTGCGGCCGAGTTTTTATCGGATGCTGGCTGACATCATGCGATTCAATCGCGATGCACCCGAACTGGTGCTGAGCGGTGCGGCGACGGACGAGACTACCGTTGGCGAGTTTCTCGCAAGGCATCGTTACTCGCACGAGTTCGCAGGACATTATCTGTTGCCAATGGGGGCGGCGATCTGGTCGTGTCCGGTTGGGACGTTTGAAAACTTTCCGATCCGGTTCATCGTCGAGTTTTACAGGAGTCACGGCTTACTCAGCATTCGGAATCGGCCGACATGGCGAGTGATCGAAGGTGGCTCGCGGACGTATGTCGCGAAGATGGCCGGGCGGTTTCGCGATTGGGTTCGGCTCAGCACGCCCGTCGAACAAATTCGTCGTTCGGCAAACGACGTGATTGTTGTCCCGCGAAACGGATCGCCGGAAACTTTCGATCACGTTGTCTTCGCATGTCACAGCGATCAAGCCTTGCGGATGCTGGCTGATTCGACAGCGACCGAGTGCGAGGTGTTGTGCGAGTTTCCGTACGAACGCAACACCGCCGTGCTGCACACCGATGAAACGGTCCTGCCGAAGCGCCGGCGAGCCTGGGCGAGTTGGAACTATCATCTCACTGGTGCGTCATCAAAGAACGCCAGCCAGGCGGCCACGGTGACGTACCAGATGAATCTGCTGCAACATCTTCGGTCAAAACACGTCTTCAATGTGACGCTCAACAGCGACCAGCGGATAGACCCTGCAAAAGTGCTGCGGAGGATTGAGTATCACCACCCGATCTTTACCGTTCGGCGAGCCGCCGCGCAGGCACGGCATCGCGAGCTGATCAACGCCAACCGGACTTCCTTCTGTGGCGCGTATTGGGGCAACGGCTTCCATGAAGACGGCGTCGTCAGTGCGTTGCGCGTTTGCGAGGCTCTCATGCCGAAAGAATCACGGGCATGAGAACCTGTCTTTACGAAGGTGTGGTGCAGCATCGCCGGCTGGATCCGGTCGAGCATTCGTTTCGATATCGGTTGTTCCTGGTCTTTGTGGACCTGGCGGAATTGGACTCGTTGTTCGGGGGACGTGGAGTCTGGTCAACGCACTGGCCGGCACTGGCGCGGTTCCGGCGCGCCGACTACCTGGGCGATCCAGCTCGCCCGCTGGACGACTGCGTCCGCGACTTGGTTGAACAGCGAACCGGGTATCGTCCGATGGGGCCTATCGGCTTGCTGACCAGTTTTCGGTACTTCGGATTCGGCATGAATCCGGTCAGCTTCTATT
>JANNGQ010000215.1:0-4225 GCA_031403975.1 Planctomycetota bacterium | reverse complement strand
GGATCCGTTGTCATCTCATCTGGTCCTGTCAGAGCCGTTTTGTGTGGTAAAGAAGTCGAATTGACGACCAATCAAAATCCTGAGTCGCCCGTCTGACTTCGAGCGATCAGAAATACTCCCGATCAGAGTTGACAGCACATCCCGGAAATGAAATCCAAAACGCTCACGCATCCCCGGGCTGCCTGATCGAATGCCGCGACTGCCGGAGCACAGATCATCCTGAACTCCCGCACGTGCAGCCCTCATAGCAGAACATGCCGCCGCAGAGGATATCCAGGTGATCAGGGCTTCGCCAAGCGTCCACAGGCCGGTGCGTCAGTTTTAGTGCGGTCTGGAGAAAACTGCGGTTGACCGGTTGTTCTGCCGGGGCGACACTTTGCGGGTGATTCGAGCATGGACGCCGATGTCATCAAATTGCACGCTCGTCTTCGCGCGAGTGCGCTGCACCACTGCTTTGGACAAGCCCGACCGTGGAAATCACTGACAAGGACGTCAGCTCAATCAGCCTGCGCAAATCTCTGGGACCGGTCAGTTTCGTCGGTGCCGGCGACATCGTCGCCTCGCGATTCTGCTGTGACAGTCGCAAAGTACGTCCGGGCAGCGTCTTCGTTGCCGTTCGCGGTGCCACACATGACGGACACCTCTATAGGGAGCAGGCGGTTTCGCTGGGAGCTTCAGCGATAGTCGCGGAGCGGCTCTGTCCGCGGATCGGTGTACCTCAGTGCATCGTTCCGGATTCGCGTGCGGCGTTTGCAAGAATCTGCATGGCACTTCATGGCCACCCTGAAGAATCACTCACCGTGACCGGGATTACAGGGACGAACGGCAAGACGACGACGGCCTGGCTGTTGCGGGCGATTCTCGAAACAGCCGGCTGCACCACCGGACTGCTCGGGACAATTGAATACAGCGACGGACTGACGAGTGAAGACGCGGCACTGACGACGCCCGACTCTGAAACGCTGGCACAGTACTTCCAGCGCATGAAGTGCGCGAATGCGTCACATTGTGTGATGGAGATCAGCAGTCACGCCCTTGATCAGCAGCGCTGCGCTGGTGTGCGTCTGGCAGCTGCGGCAATTACCAACATCACTCAGGATCACTTCGATTATCACGGTGGCACTGACCGCTATCAGTCCGCGAAGTCGCTGATCGCGGGACTGCTGATGCCCGAGTCACCACTGCTGATCGGCATTGACGATCCGGGCTGTCGCGCTGCAATGTCTCTGCTGCCTGTCGGCGCTCGGGTCATGACATTCGGGTTCCGCCCGGAAGCGCAGGTCCGGGCGGAAATTCTGAACAGCCGGAATGGCGCTCAGGACATCCGGATGTCGCTGTCCGACTTCGTTATCGACGTCAGAAGTCCGCTCGTGGGTCGTCACAATGTACTGAATATTCTCACGGCCGCGGCACTGGCTGAACGACTGGGAGTGGATGCGGACACGATCCGGGCGGGCGTGCAGCGAGTGGACCATATCCCGGGCCGTATGGAGTGCATTGATGTCGGCCAGTCTTTCACCGTGCTCGTGGATTATGCGCACACGCCGGACGGCTTGTCGCAGTGCGTGTCAACTGCACGGACACTGACCGCGGGCCGAGTCATCCTTGTCTTCGGAGCCGGCGGTGATCGTGACAGATCCAAACGGCCTTTAATGGCGCGGGCTGCGGAATCCGCTGATGCCGTCATCGTGACGTCGGACAATTCTCGCACTGAAGATCCGCGAAGTATCATCGACGATGTCTGCTGCGGGTTTGCGGCGACCGGACATGTCCGGACCCGTATTGATCGCCTGGCAGCAATTCAAGATGCCGTAACGATGGCCAGGCCCGGCGATGTTGTGTTGATTGCCGGCCGTGGCCATGAAACAACTCAGCAGATCGGCGACAGCCTGATTGGTTTTGACGACCGCAAAGTCGTCGCACGGCTGCTCAAGGATCTGACAACACGGCCGCGGGACCCGTCGCGGCACTCAGATGGTCCGATCGCGATTCCCGCTTGAAACGGCGGATCGCACGACGCCAGATGTCTGAAAGTACTACCCCGCTGCCGATTCAAGTTCCCAGCTCTACTGGCGTTCCGTGCCCATGCACTCCTGTACCATCTCAGAGCTTGTCAGCATCGTCGCCGGCTCTCCCGTTGAGGGATGCATCGGGCACGATCGGATCACCGGCGGAGCAATTGACTCCCGCCGAGTGCAGCCGGGAGAGATTTTCTTTGCAATGCAGGGTACAGCACGTCACGGAATGCTGTTTCTTGACGAGGCTTTCGCCCGAGGTGCGTCCTGCGTTATCACGGACTCCATCGGCTGCGGACTGTCCGGATCGGAGGCAGCAGCAGCGACGGTCGGCCTGCCTGCGCCGGACAATGCAGAATTCGCGCGCCGGATCATTGGTGTCACGGACACTCCGGCGGCGCTGCAGGAACTAGCCCGCTGGAACCGCCGGCAATCGCGAAGTCTGGTAATCGGAGTTGCCGGCAGCGTTGGAAAAACGACAGCCCGGCAGATGATTGCGTCTGTGCTCGGAACGCACTCCAGCGGAAGCCAGAGTCCACATAATTTCAATAACGAACTGGGTGTCCCGCTGAGCCTGCTGCAGCTCGCCCCTGCTCATACGTTCGCGGTCCTTGAACTGGCCGCCTGCAAATCGGGTGACATCAGGTTTCTTGCAGAACTCGCAAGACCGGAATTCGCGGTAGTCACGCGGATCGCAGCGTCACATCTGGATTCGTTCGGAGACATCGATACGATCCGCCGCACGAAGCAGGAACTGGCGGAATCAGTCCCGCGAAACGGCAAGGTCTTTTTAAACTGTGATGACCCGGCGGTCCGCTGCATGGCCGCCTCCGCTTCAGCGGATGTCGTGTTATTCGGAACGGACCCCGATGCGTCGATGCGCGCTACCGGGATCTCTGCCCGCAACGGTGTGTGTTCCTTCACAGTTGACTCTCAGCGTTTCTCGATCATCGGAGGCCGACAGCTGGTGACAGCAGCGATGGCCGCTGTGGCGGTAGGTCGGGTCGCCGGAATCAGCGACTACAACATCGCCCGGGGACTCGCAGAGTTCCGGTCTGATGCCGGTCGAGGCCGAGTGGTGCTGAATTCTCCGTGGACTGTCATTGATGACTCCTACAATGCCTGCCCGGCGAGTGTGCTGGGGGCCGTTGCATCGCTGGCTGACTGGCCCGAGGCGAGCCGTCGAATTCTGATACTGGGCGATATGCTTGAACTGGGACGGGAATCGGATCGACTTCACAGCGATGTTGGACAGTCGATTGCCAATTCTGCGATCGATCATACGGTGCTGTGCGGATCTCACGCGGATGCAGTCATCCGCGGAGCGCGTTCAGCCGGGGCGTCTCTGAATCGCTTCTCCCCGTTCCGCGACCTCGACACGCTGCGGCCCATGCTGGCGGGCCTGCTGCACCCCGGCGACGTGATCCTCGTGAAAGGTTCTCGCGGTATGCGGATGGAGCGGATTCTGAACTGGCTGCGGGAAAAGTGCGGCGAAGCATCTGCGGACAGGTCCGCTGCGTGATGAACACCGGGACATCATTCCATCACGGAGAAGTAATTCAGCACTGCCGCATCAAATGCTTCATGGCTCAGCTGCAACGGCACTGAATGGTACTGGCAGAAATTCCGGACCTGCAGCAACAGGTCGCGCGGCTGGCACAATCGAAACGGGCGGGAGATGGACTTGTAATGCGTTTCAATCAGATAATTGATGGCCGACGGAGCGTACGCGAACCCCAGTTTGTCGCACATGATGCTGAACAGTTCCCGGAATTCGGCTTCAGACGGGTCGGGCACTTCAATCTTGTAAGGTATGCGCCTCAGAAAGGCCCCGTCGACCAGATCCTTTGGTTCAAGGTTGGTCGAGAAAATGATCAGCTGATCGAACGGCATCTGAATTTTCTTGCCGTTTGGCATGTTCAGAAAGTCGTAGCGCTTTTCCAGTGGCACGATCCAGCGGTTCAGGAGCATGTCGACGGGCATCTTCTGGCGGCCGAAGTCGTCGATGATCAGAGTTCCGCAGTTACTCTTCACCTGCAGCGGCGATTCGCAGATCCGAGATGTCGGGTTGAGTGAAATCTCCAGTTCGTTCATGGTCAGCTCACCTCCGGCGATCACTGTGGGACGGCGAATCTGCACCCAGCGGCGGTCGATGTCCATCGAGTCCATGAGATTGGACGTCTGCGTCTGCTCTTCAACTTCTTCATGAA
>JANNGQ010000214.1:0-1568 GCA_031403975.1 Planctomycetota bacterium | reverse complement strand
TCCGACGATCCGCCGTCTTTCATCTGATACGAAGAGCAGCGCCAACGCCATGCATCCGAGGCTGAGCGCCACCTCGGCGCGGAGCAGCACTCCGAGGGCGGCGAGCGCGCCGAGACCGAGCGATGCCGGAACGGCGGCGGCGACTGGTCGGTCACCAATGACACACACTGGATGTTTGATGGAAGCGGAGTGAAGAACGGCGATTCGATCCCCGGCCTGATCGGCTGGGAGTATCACGGTGATCCGGCCGACATCCCCGACCTGGAAGTTGTCGCCGGTGGCACGGCATGGCAAGGCGGCGTGAATCCTCAGCAGTGGACGGCGACCATTTATCCAGGGCCGAAGAACAACTTCGTCTTCAACGCTGCAACGATCTGGTGGGCACAGGCACTGGGAGATCCCCCGGGCCACACCTTGCCGTGGTCTCACTTCAGCCGGCCTCACGGACCTGACGACCGCGTCCAGCGAATCACACACAACCTGCTGCGACGAGCAATCGGGAATTGAATCGCTGCGTATTCCGTGGTCAAAACTCCGATTCACTGCGCTACTGTTTCGTATGCCCCCTCGCCGGATTCTTCCAGACCCAGGTATCATCTTCGCGCAAGCGCAGGTAACTCAGATAACGAGCTTCAGAAATCAGTTTCTGAGCCACCGCCTGTTTGATACCGCAGCCGTCTTCATGCATATGAGCGCAGTCCTGATAACGGCAATACGTCAGAAACGGCCGGAACTCAACAAAGTAGCCGTCGACTTCCTCCAGTGAAATATCCCACAGCTCAAACTGCCGGATGCCCGGCGTGTCGCAGACCCAGCCTCCGAAAGAAAGTGGCACCAGACGGGCTCGGCGAGTCGTGTGTGTGCCTTTGCGGCTCCAGTCACTGACATCGGCGGTCTTCAGTCCAAGTTCCTGATCAACGCAGTTCAGCAGAGTTGATTTTCCAACGCCGCTCTGTCCGCTGACCGCAGTCTGGCGATCCTTGAGCAGATGCCGCAACTGATCGATGCCTCGACCGTCGTGAGCACACGTCAACACCACCGGATAACCGGCGCGACCATAGATTCGCACATACTCCAGCAGCGAACGCGGATCAACAAGGTCGATCTTGTTGATGCAGATGATGGGCTGAATGTCGCAGCGCTCGGCGCTGACAAGGTAGCGATCGATCAGCTGAGGTTTGAATTCCGGATCAGCGGCCGTTCCGACGATCAGCACCTGATCGATGTTGGCCACCAGGACGTGCTCGCGCCCCTGACTTCCTCGCGACAGAATACCATGCCGCGGCTCGACCCGTTCAATCACGCCCTGTTTCGCATCACCTTCCTGGCGGAAGAGCACGCGGTCTCCCGTGACGACGACGTTGCGGGAATCGCGCGCCATCGATCGTAGAACGCCGCGGATGGAACAGGCGTATTCCGCTCCGTTATTTTCTTCCAGAACCATGACGTGCAGGCCGATGAAACTGGAAACCCTGCCGCGTCTGCATCCATCGGCAGCCACAACCCGCAACAGCTCGTCTCCGCCGCCTCTAACTCCAACCAGAGTTCGGCGCCGGGAAAGAAATCCC
>JANNGQ010000213.1:0-5131 GCA_031403975.1 Planctomycetota bacterium | reverse complement strand
AATGAGGAGCTTCTGGGGCCTCGCGTGAACAAGCAGAGCCAGGGCAAGGCGACCGTCGGGCGAGTGACGGACCACGCGGCCGCGGACACAATCAGCAGGCACAGCATCGTAGTTCCCCAGCGGATGAGACCTTCGTGCTTTCGAAAGGCGTCGCCACGGTTCTCGTAGAAGAATGCGATCTCAGACGGACGCTGAATGTGCAGTCGAAATCGGAAGCGTCGTTTTCGTCTGCTGTCGCCGGTTCTTACCACTTCGCCAAACGTGCTGTTGTCCCGAATGATGCCATACAGCGGGCCCAGATGAATTGCTGCCAGCGACATTACCGACACAATCGACATCCCGGCTGCACAGGAAGCAAACACGCTGAAGAAACCTTGAGTGGGCTCGATGTCCGGATCATTCACCGCTGCATACACGGAGTGCATCAGCGCCGGAAACGGAGTCACGACGAATGGCTGAAATGGCAAGGGTGTGCAGCCCAGTCCACACAGCGCACCCGCACCATAGATCAGGGTCAGCATCGCAAGGACTTCGTTCAGATACAGCGACAGCCACAGCATGATCAGAGCCAGCATCATGCAGTACAACCAGACCAAAAACAGGTTTGCCAGGAACACGGACCATTCCAGTCCGCCCAGCGACAGCACCAGCACGAACCATGGCAGCAGCAGAAACAGAATCAGGGCGAGAAAGAAGTTCTGCGAGGTGGCCTTGCCGATCAGAAATCGCAGCGGTGTGATGCCACTGAGCACGATCTGATCGAAGTAACGTCCGATGCGCGGGGCCATGAAGACAGAGACCAGCCGCATCGGGATCAGGAATGTGGCAAGCGCCGTGGCGCCTCCCAGCAGGATCAGTCCCAGTAGCTGTCCGAATTCCATGTTCTCAGTCAGCTGCCGCCATTCAGGGTCATTGGGATCCATCATGAGAGGCAGAACCATCATCATGATCGCCCCGTTCAACGCCAGTGCTGTGGTTCCGATTGTGATTCCGGAAATCAAGTTCGCACGATCACGACCAAACGTCGGACTGTTCTGAAATAGTCCCAGAAATCGTCGAACTGCGTTCATGTCACTTTTCCCGCCGTTGAACGCATGAAGATTTCCTCCAGATTGGATTCGTTCTCCGAAAACTGCAGCACTCGAATCTGATGCTGCAGCAACGCAGCCAACAGGTAGTTGCTGTCAGGTTCATCACTGGTGATCACCAGATTCTGATCGCGAGTGTCAACAGATGCGACGCCCGTCAGCTTGCCAAGGACTTCCGCCGCCCGTGACAGGTCCTGCGGAGGAACTCGGAGTCGGATGACTCGCTGAGCCGTTCCGCTGTGAGCACGCAGAGTTACCAAATCGCCTTCGAGCACCAGTCGGCCCGCTTCCAGAATGCCGATATGGTCACTTATCTCTTCGATGTCGGGCAAAATGTGGGAACTGATGATGATGGCTTTGCCCAGCGTGGCCAGTGTCCTGATGATCGCCCGCAGTTCGTTCCGGGCTCGAGGGTCGAGTCCGCTGGCAGGTTCGTCCAGAATCAACACTGACGGGTCGTGCAGCAGCGTCTTTGCGAGCAGCAGCCGCTGCCGATTGCCGGTGGACAAGCCTTTGACATAAACATCTTCGCGCCCGCTCAGATCGGTCAGTTCGCAGACGTCTCGAATTCGCTGCGAGCGGTCGTCCGCAGAGATTCCGTACATGCTGGCGAAGTAGTCAAGGTATTCTTCAATCGTCAGATTCCGAGGACAGCCGAACTCCGCCGGCATGAATCCCAGATGACTGCGAACCGTACGAGGATGCTCGCGGACGGACTTGCCTTCAATCCGCACATCACCGGAATCCGGCCGAGCCAGCGTGGCGACGATCCGCAGCAACGTCGTCTTCCCGGCTCCATTCGGCCCGATCAGACCAAGCGTTGTGCCACGCGGCACTTGCAGACTGACCTGATGGATTGCCACCAGGTCATCGTACGTTTTGGTGACGTGGTCGATTTCGACCGCAGCGTTAGTCACAAGGCATTCACTCAGGCCGGATCAGGAAAGTACTCAGTACCTGTGGAGACACCAGCTTAGATTCCGCCAGGCTCCGGAGCCACTCACCGCAGGCCCGCGGACTCTGGACGTGAACGCCGACATCGCCTCAGCCTTGCTCTCCCCGCATCACTTCAGCAGATGTACGGAACCATCGACGCAAATCGCGCCGTGTTCAGAGTGGATTTCGTAAGGGTTCAGTTATGATCGCCCGTCATGACGCAGGGCAACGGCGAACAACGACAGGGAAATCAGCCCCGTCACACTGCGACCGCCCTGTGGAACATCAGGAAAAGGAACAAATGACGCCCGAGGAGTTCCGCAAGTACGGTTACGCCGTTGTGGACTGGATCGCCGACTATCGCACGAAACTGGAGACGCTGCCGGTCATGGCGAAAACTGTGCCTGGCGAGATCACGTCGCAGCTTCCGGCAGGGCCGCCCGTGAACCCGGAGTCTTTCGACTCGATACTGGCGGATCTCGACCGCATCGTTGTGCCCGGTCTCTCGCTCTGGCAGCACCCGCGGTTCTTTGGCTACTTTCCGGCCAACAGTTCCCTGGCCAGCGTGCTGGGTGATTACCTCAGCACCGGACTGGGCGTTCTGGGACTCGCGTGGCAATCGAGTCCTGCGCTGACCGAGTTGGAGGAGGTGACGACCGATTGGCTGCGACAGATGGTCGGTTTATCCGAGGCCTGGAGCGGCGTGATCCAGGACACGGCATCAACCAGCACTCTCGTGGCCTTGCTGTGTGCCCGCGAACGCATCACGGGCTACGGGCTTGCGCGAGGAGGACTGCAGGCGGAAGGCAAGCCGCTGGTGGTCTACATTTCGGCGCACAGTCACAGTTCTGTCGAGAAGGCCACTCTGCTCGCAGGTTTCGGACAAAACAACATTCATCACGTGGCACACGACTCGAATTATGCAATGCGTGCAGACGCTCTGGACATCGCCGTTCGGGAAGATATCGCCGCCGGCAAGACCCCGTGTGCGGTCGTGGCGACGACTGGAACAACCACAACAACAGCGATTGACCCGGTTCGTGCGATTGCGGAAGTCGCGCAGCAAAACAGGATCTGGCTGCACGTCGACGCCGCAATGGCCGGATCGGCGATGATTCTGCCGGAGTGTCGATGGATGTGGGAGGGCATCGAAGCCGCAGACTCCGTCGTGCTGAATCCGCACAAGTGGCTTGGTGTGGCCTTCGACTGCTCGGTGTACTTCGTTCGCGACCCGGAACATCTTGTACGGGTTATGTCCACCAATCCGAGCTACCTGCAGTCATCAGCCGATGGGGAGGTGAAAAACTATCGCGACTGGGGCCTGCCACTGGGCCGGCGTTTTCGAGCGCTCAAGCTCTGGTTCCTCATCCGCGAGCAGGGCGTATCAGGCCTTCAGGCGCGTCTGCGCCGAGACCTTGAAAACGCAGGCTGGCTTGCCGAACAGGTGCGGGCCGCGCAGGGATGGCAAGTCCTTGCGCCGGTCCCGCTGCAGACTGTCTGCGTACGTTATGAACCGGCAGGCATCTCCGGTGAGTCACTGGACCGATTCACTCAGGCGTGGGCCGATCGCCTGAATCGATCGGGCCTGACCTACCTGACACCCGCAGTTCTGGACGGTCGCTGGATGGTCCGTGTCTCGGTCGGTGCCGAAACCACTGAGCGTACTCATGTTGAACAGCTATGGACGGCGATGCAGTCCGAAGTATTGAAATCCGGCTGACATTTGCAGTCGTTCAACCTCATTTTTCCGGTGCATCCTTCGCAAGTCGATTCTCGCGGGCAGCGGTGAGCACGGAATAGAACTGCGTAAAGACGTTATCGACGGCTCCGTGTTCCGCGTGGCAGTCGTAGCAATCTTTCCGCTCGAACGCCTGTTCGGCTGTGTGTTCCTTCGGATTCGACTCGGACGGTTTGTCGTGAAACATGAAATATGCCCAGCCGTCAGGATATTTCTTCGTATCTTTGACGGCGATCTCCAGCCCCGAGGTCGGAGCGGCGACAAATCCTGATCGCGAAACAGGTCCCTTCGTCATGGCCGGCTGCGATTGATTGTTTGTGACAATGAACACCGTCTGCTCGGGGAATTCGCCCTTTTCGACGTAATGATCGAACGCCTCCGGCTGGAGATAGACGTTATGAAATGTCCCTGGATTATTCGGGTCTTTCCGGTCGCCGTCCGAGTAACCGAGTCCGATCGACGTGCCCACGACCACCCATTTCTCGTAGCCGGTCGGTCGCAGCAGTTTTCCGTCCTTGTCATATTCGGGTAACACCATCTTCTTCTCCGACTCGGCTGGCGGCTTTTCCGTCACAGGATCGGCAGCGATCAACGCATACGCAGCAAAGCTGACCAGCAAGACTCCCGCGCACAGCCTCTGAACCGGAATTCGCATCTCTCACTCCTGCCACAGCGTTGAAAGAATCATGTCGGAAATTGCGAGTCGCAGCATAGCATGTTTGAACACAGTGATGCTGATCACAATTCAAATCTGCTGCGATGCAATAACTGGTGTGCTGTCAACGTCTTGCCAGGACTCACATTTTTTGTGAAAGGTTTCCGCTCGGCGAGGATACCTGCTCTCAGAAGCCAGCCAATTTGACTGACTCAGAGGCCTTCAGCCAAGGGAGAATCCTGCAATGTCCATCATCCGCACCATCGCCTGCCTGACCATCACCGCCGTTTTCGTGGCCTCTTTCGGAACCGCGCAGGCCACCGTGAAGCCGCATGCCAAACTCCACGGAGGAGGGGGCGGTGCAAATAAGTCCAGGCATACCGTGACCAGGGACAAGAGCTTCGTGCCGCACCAAAATGCCAAGACAGTCAATCCGAAGGGAAACGTTCCGAAGCTGACCAACCCGATGCACAGCCCGAAGCCGTACCAAGGTGACATTGGGGACGGCACGGGCATCTTCAAGGCGGAACGCGGCAAGCCGGCAACTCGGAAGCCGTTTGCAGGTGACATCGGGGACGGCACGGGCATCTTCAAGGCGGAACGCGGCAAGCCCGAAAGTCCGAAGCCGTTCCAAGGTGACATCGGGGACGGCACGGGCATCTTCAAAGCGGAACGCGGCAAGCCCGCAAGTCCGAAGCCGTTCAACGGTGACAT
>JANNGQ010000212.1:0-2546 GCA_031403975.1 Planctomycetota bacterium | reverse complement strand
AGCATCCCGGCGCGCCGGGATGCTCGGCACGATGGAATCGTGCCCCACTTATTTCTGTCCCAGTCCTTAGGCACGCTGGCCAGCACGTCGAATTGCAGCCGCAGCCCACGCTCGGACGAGCGCGGCCGCGACACCGTCACTTTTTCTTGTTCTTCTTCTTTGCATTTGCCTGGCGTGGCATCCACAGCGGGTCGGCGTTACCGGTGTTCCATTCGTTCCAAGCCGCGCTGAGCTGCTGGAATTTCTCCGGCTCTTTGACAGCAAGATCTGACGTTTCGCCGATGTCTTCTGCGAGGTTGTACAATTGAGCGCCCGCGAGATCCTGCGCCACGCTCCGGCGTTGACCACCCTTCGCCGCGTCGCTGCCGGTTCCGGCAGCACGAACCACTTTCCAGTCGCCCATCCGGATCGCCAATTGCTGTCCGAAGCGCCAGTAGAGTGCATCATGCGGTGCCCCGGGCTGATCACCCTTAATGAAGGGTGCGAGGTCCACACCGTCCAGTTTCCATTCGGGTTTAAGTGCGATACCTGCTGCGGCCAGTGCTGTTGTGTGAAGGTCGAGCTGAATGACGGGCTGGTCGTAGACTTTTCCGGAGGGCAGTGTGCCCTTCCACTGGATCATGTACGGAACTCGGATGCCGCCTTCCCAGGTCGAAGCCTTGGCTCCCCGCAATGGTCCGTTGTCGGATGAGTTGTTCGCTTCCGGGCCGCCGTTATCCGCCACGAACAGTATCAGCGTATTTTCGTCAAGTTCGTGTTCGCGTAGTTTTGCCAACACGGCACCGATCGCATCGTCCATTGCTGTGAGCATTGTGGCGTAGGTCTTCCGGCCACCAGTGAGATCCGGAAACCGGTCGGCGTATCGATCTGCCGCGTGCATCGGACTGTGCGCAGCGTTAAACGGCAAATACAGAAACCAGGACTCCTTCGCATGTCGATCAATGAACGACAGGGCCTCACGTTTGAAAGCATCCGTGAGATACTCGGGTTCGTTCACCGGTTCACGACCACGAAGAATCGCGTTTCCAGTCGGATTCCGTTTGCCATTCCCGTCGGCGCTGCTGATGTATGGGTGCGCACCGCCGAGAAATCCGAAAAACTCATCGAAGCCGCGGGCCATTGGATGATATTCCGGCTCGTAGCCAAGGTGCCATTTGCCGACCATGCCGGTCGTGTAGCCGGCATCTTTCAGTTTTTGTGGAAGGGAGGTCTCGCTCAGAGGCAGGCCAAATGCTTTCACTGCCGCCTCAGCCGGTCCCGGATTGAATTCGTGTCCGAACCGAGTCTGATACCGCCCGGTCATCAGTCCGGCTCTCGTGGGACTGCAATACGGCCCGCTGACATATCCGTTCGTGAACCGCACTCCGTTCGCCGCGAGCGAATCCATGCTCGGAGTCGGGATGTCCTTGCAGCCGTACGCTCCAACGTCACCGTAGCCGTGATCGTCGGAAACGATCAGCAGAATGTTGGGCCTCGCCGGAGCTCTGTCCTGAGCGGCCGCTTGAGGAGTTTTCAGCGGAGTCAGGATGAGCCCCGCAAGAAATAGGAATCCGAGTTGCTGAATTCGTGGTTTCATGGGTGAAGTGCCTTCGTGCGTTGCCTGGTCGTGTGGAGCCGCTCCCAACGAAACAGTTGTATTCGGCGAAAGGCGGAAAAACGAATGCCAGGCTAAGATCAAATGCGGCAACGATGGATTCGGACTGTTCATGGGGGTCATTCGAATTGAAACATGGCTCAGTCTTGACATAAGCTGGCGATTGCGATCAGGACGAGCCGAATGAGCCCATCCTGATGTCCTGAGTTCCCGAAAATTCTCCCGGCCCGTGCAAGATCGGTCACCGAATTGTGTCTAATGGCTGTGGCACACTGCTGACAATGCACGCGAGGCCCCATGATTTCCAGTCCTCCGGAAACCCGCGCCAGCCTGATTCTGCGACTGCCCGATGCGGCAGATGCCGCGGCATGGGACGAGCTGGTGACGATTTACGGGCCGCTTGTGTTCCGGCTGGCATTGCGGCAGGGGCTGCAGGCGGCGGATGCGGATGACCTGGTTCAGGAAGTATTTTCGGCCATTGCCAAATCGGTGTCACATTGGCTGGAGCGGACGGACCGTGGAAAGTTCCGGGCGTGGCTGCTCAGGATTGCACGAAACGCGGCGGTGAATTTTCTGACTCGACGGCCTCATCGATCCGTCGGAACATGCGGAGAAGAGGGAGCTCAATTGCTGACGGAAGTCGCCGCTCCGTCGTCTCCGCTTTTAAGTGAGTTTGACCTGGAATATCGACGTGAGGTTTTTCGCTGGGCGGCGGACCGAGTCAGGGAAATCGTGGCGGAGACAACCTGGCAGGCGTTCTGGCTGACTCATGTTGAGAATCAGCCGATCGCTGAAGTCGCCCGGCAACTGGGGATCAGTGAGGGCAATGTTTACATCGGGCGCAGCCGAGTGATGACTCGACTGCGTGATCGGGCCTTGCAAGGACCACCGATCCATCGCCGATCAGCTCGGCGCGCCTCGGCGGCCCTGGCTGCGTTCTCCTCCCTCGAGA
>JANNGQ010000211.1:0-2040 GCA_031403975.1 Planctomycetota bacterium | reverse complement strand
ATCACATGGCCGCCGTCGCTCCGTCAAAGCTCACGCTGCGCTGGAGGATGATCATGATGCGGTCCAGCAATAACCCGATTGCTCCGACCACAAACACGACGGCCACCATCTTTGCGAACGAGTCGCTGGCTCCGTTGTTGAATTGATCCCAGATGAATTTCCCGAGTCCCTCGCTGGACGACAGCAACTCGGCAGCAATCAGCACCATCCAGCCGACGCCCAATGAGATCCGCAGCCCCGCAAAAATCAATGGCAGTGCTGACGGGATCACGATCTTTGTCATCCGACTCCAGAATCCGAGACGCAGAACGCGTGCGACATTGAGGTGGTCTTTCTCAATGGAGGCCACTCCCAGCGCGGTATTGACGAGCGTCGGCCAGAGCGAACACAGAGCGACGGTGACGCCGGAAGCGATGAACGCCGGATTGATCTTCAGGCGTCCCAGCAGTGGGATCCGGGCCAGCAAAGTGATGAACCAGTGCTTGTCCGGATCGGGGATGAAGCCACCGACAATGATCAAAGCAATCGGCAGCCAGACGATTGGAGACACCGGCTTGAACAGCGCAATGAATGGTGTCATCGCCGACATGAACGTGGGATTCAGTCCGCAGAGAACTCCTATAGGAATTGCGATTGCTGATCCAAGCAGGAAGCCGAAGAACACACAGGCCAGGCTGCGGATGATCTGATCGGGCAGTGTCCATGGCTTGGCGTACTCTGAACGGGCGGTTGATTCCATGCGTTCTTCCGCGAGGGCAATCCGCTTTGCCAACTCTACGGCTTCCGCACCGGAGGCCGTCTTGAAAGCAACCAGGTCCGCCGTGATCTTACTTTTCGCTTCCGTGAACTTTGTTTCGCGATTCGCCCTTGTAAGTTGTTCGGATATTTTCAGCAGATACTGTCTCTCATCGGCGATTGATGTCTGAGCATTCCTCGCGACGACAAGTGCGTCGTCTTTCTGCGACCGCACGTCATCAACCTTGCTGCGGATCTGCTGGAGTTGCTCCGCTTCTGCTTTCGCGGCGATGCTGTCCGCCCGAACAGCCGCCATCAGTCTGGAATGTGACTCAACGTCGCCGGCATTCAATGAGGCCGACAATTGCCGAATCGCCTCAGTTCGAGCGTCGGCTTCCGATCGGATCTTTCTCTCGGCGGTCGCGACTCTCAGTTCAACTGAGCTGATAAGTTCAGCCGTACGAAGAGCGGCCGTTGCTTCCGTCAGAATCACCTGGCGATCTGCTTCCGCGGCCAGAGAATCAAGCACGCTGAGACGATTCTCGACCTCGCCAAGCCGCGCCGTGCGAGCATCTCCGGTCAACTCGTAGGCATCCTGCTTGTCGTTCTCCCGCTGATGGAATTCCCAGATGCCAACTGTGGCATTCCACACGACGGATGGCGTCGGGACTTCGCCCGATTTCATCCTGTGACGAGGAGCGATCTGCGTCCAGAGCACAAGAAACGCGGCGACTGACAGCAGAGGCACGACAATCCACTGAACGATCTTTCGAAGCTGCATCCGCGGCTCTTCGCCGTAACACAGCCGCACGACCGGAGACAGCGATGTCATTCCGCAGACGTCGAAAAGCTTGAGAAGTTTGTATTTCATGTTGTGTGTTTGTTGTCGTGCGATTCCGCACCTTCGTTTTCGTCGTAATTCTTTGTGGGGCGGGCTTTCAGCCTGCCGGACTTAGCGGACAATTGAGCATTTCGGCTGCCATCGGCAGGCTGAAAGCCTGCCCCACGTTCAACCCTGAACCAATCCCGACTGCTATTCCTTGTTTCCGATTTCAAACTGCTTCAGATATCCGAGCGGATCTTTTCCGTCGTAAGTCAGTCCGTCGATAAACTCGCTGGTCGGCGGCTTGTAGCCGTCGCAGGTCTCCGGCGGGACTTCTGCAGTCTTCAGCAAACCCTGTTCAATCAGTCGCTTCGCAGCTTCGCGATAGACGTCCGGGCGGTAGATCTCTTTGGCGGTCGCGTCGTACCAGTCGGCGGATTTCCGTTCTGCACACGATGCCTACTGTGTCGATCCTGATGCGC
>JANNGQ010000210.1:0-3018 GCA_031403975.1 Planctomycetota bacterium | reverse complement strand
CGATTGACACTCAGTTCTGCACGGATCGAACTGTTGTCCTTTCGCCCATCAGCCGTCTTGACCTGTCCCTGGCTGGTGCAGCATCATCCGGAGTCAGGCGCCCGTTGCCGGGCTGACTGCATCCCTTTTGGACTATGCTTCATGGTATACCGACGACGGAGACGCCTCTCGTCTGCTGCAACTCTATGCGAACAAGCGCTGGTCGCCGCGTGGCGGCAAACGGAACAGCTTGAAAAGCGCACATTGCTCAGCAACCTCACAATCACGGAATCATTTCTGGTCGACGGCAACAATCTGCAGATCACCAATCCGGTGCTGGGTGAGCAGCTGGAAGTCAGAAACCGATATACGACGGCAAGTCTGCCGGCGTCGGCGGCGTACGCCATTCGAGTGACTGTTGACGGTGTTTCTATAGACCGTGTGGCACTGACCTTTGGAGCCGGGTTCGGCTCCGGAACATGGTTCGCCGATGTGTTCCATGGCTTTGCAGAACCCGGAACTCACACGATTCAGGTCACACTTGACCCTCTGAACCAGGTTGCGGAGGACAACGAAAACGACAATTCATTCACGTTTTCCATGACACCGATTCACGCGACAAATCTCCCTCAGAAGCTTCAGAACTTTGTCGCGGGGTCAGCCGGTATCGACTGGCGCATCATTAACTTTGCCGACCTCGATCCTCGCCCCGGTTCCCTGCGGGACTATAACGGCGGTGAATTCACCTACGACACGGATTCATCCGCACATAATGCGATCGACCTCGAACCAGGGCCGTTCTCACGCACCGACGCCGGCGTCGGGATCTTTGCCGCTGCAAACGGGATAGTCGATTCAATCAGTGAGGGAGGATTCGATCGGTCAACGTCAGGTTTTCAAACGACGACTCCGGCGAATTTTGTCATCATCCGTCACGGCAACGGCTGGGAGACATGGTACTGGCACCTGCGCCGGGATTCAGTCTCCGTGAAGGTCGGCGATGCCGTGGAACAGGGCGATTTTCTGGGCTGGATGGGCAGCTCAGGATTCTCCACCGGTCCTCATGCTCATTTTGAAGTGCGGTACAACAACCATGCTGTTGAAACCATGCTGGACCCCGCCACGATCTGGGTCACTCCTCCGGCCTATCCCTCCGACTATCGTCATGCACTCAGTTCCGGTTTCTCGACACGGGCGCCGACAAGTTCTGAATGGGAGGAGCAGCCGTCAGAAATCCGGACGTTTGTGCGCGGTGCAAGAGTTTACTACTGGATCCTGGCCGGCGCGATGATGCCGAACGATGTTCGGACCGTGCGGTTCTTCAGACCGGACGGCACTGTCTTCTTCGAGCAGGACTTCAATTCCAGTTCCGTCTTCTATAGGACTTCCACCTGGTACTATCTGATTGACCTTCCGGCCAATGCGCCACTGGGAACGTGGACAGCCGCATGGCTGCAGAACAGCGTCGAGCTGGCTCGGGAAACATTCACGGTGGCGACAACTGGTGTTCCGGAGTTGCGTGTCGAACAGGCTGCCACGCTGGTCCTTGATCAGAGGTTTACGCCGATTGATTTCGGCACCACGCCCGCGGGCGGCACCGGACCGACTCAGTCATTCTCGATCACGAATCAGGGTTCCGCCTCGTTGTCACTGGGAGCGATTGCGTTGCCGACCGGGTATCAGCTTGTCGCTGCGCCCCTGGCAAATCTCGCACCGGGTGCCACAACAACACTCTCGGTGCGCCTGCTGACCATCACCGCGGGATACTTCGCCGGTGAACTGCGGATGGCGACGAACGATCCTGACGAACAGTCGTTCCGGATCTGGCTGGAAGGCATCGTTGAAACTCCGGGAACGTCAACACTCATTCCGGGGATCTCCGTCCGAAAGGCAGCCGAGGGCACGAAGTTCTTTGCCAACATCCGAAGAACGGGCAGTACGGTTTCGCCCGTGACAGTCACTCTGCTGTCGTCTGACACGACCGAACTCACCGTGCCATCGACCGTCACGATCCCTGCCGGTGCGACCTTTGTGAACTTTGAGATCCAGGCGGCACACGACTTCATCACAGATGGTGATCGACGAGTCCTGCTGACTGCATCCGCGAGCGGTCTGACATCCGGTCAGAATGAAGTGTTGATTCTGGACAAGCTGGTCGGGCTGCTGGTTGTTTCGGAGACGGGTCTATCGACGGAAGTGACTGAGGACGGCGCGACGGACCAGATCTCAATCGCTCTTTCCGTTCAGCCGACCAGCGATGTCGTCGTTGAGGTGTCTACGGAGGATCTGTCTGAAGTTACGCCGATGTCGACTTCAATCGTCTTCACTGAAGCCAACTGGTCGACTCCTCAGTTTGTGACGATTGTCGGCGCCGACGACCACGTGATCGACGGCACTCAGACCACCGGCGTTCGTTTCACTGTCTTCACGGCTTTGTCCGACCGCGTGTTCGCCGACACACCGATGGAATCGGTCACAGTGTCCAGCAGCGACAATGATATCGCCGGGTTCGAGATTCAGCAGACCGGCGGTTCCACGATCGCCCGCGAGCAGACTTTCACGGATTCGATTCTTGTTCGGCTCATGGCACAGCCGGATACGAATGTCATCCTGAGCATAGTCAATCCGTCCCCTGCGGAACTGGGCGTCACTGCCTCGACGGTGACGATCGCTTCTTCCCAGTGGAGCACGTGGCAGCCCGTGACGTTTTCCGCGCTGGCTGACGGAATCATGGACGGCGACAACTCGAACATCGTCACAATTTCGATCGCGGATATCGGCTCGGATGACAATTTTGACGCGCTTCCCGATCAGTTTGTAACGGTCATCACGGAAGATGTTCGCCCCGACTATGAGATCACGGAATCAGCCGGGCGGACGGTCGTCCGCGAGAATGGCGTTACGGACACGCTGTCGCTGAAGCTGACGGCTGAGCCTGCCAGCCCGGTTGTGATTCGAGCCGTCATACCCGCCGATGCCGAGATCACGCTCAGTCAGATATCGTGGACCTTTGATGTGTCAAACTGGAACGTCGGCCAG
>JANNGQ010000209.1:0-2170 GCA_031403975.1 Planctomycetota bacterium | reverse complement strand
GCTTTTTCGCCGCCGTCCAGCCCGGGCGCTGCCACACCCGGCGGGCAGCCGAGCGCGCCGACTCCTTCCGGGAGCAGCACCGCGCCGGCCAAGAACGTCGTCGCGGGGTGTGTCACTCCGCCGAAGGTCCCCAGCGACAAGCGAACCGGCACCTTGCCCGACAAGAAGACCGCGGCCGGCAAGACGTTCATCGCGACCGTCACCACGAACTGTGGCGTCATCACGATGGAGCTGGACGGGACCAAGGCTCCCCAGACCGTGGCCTCGTTCCTCGGCCTGGCCAAGAGCGCCTACTGGGCCGACAGCCCGTGTCACCGCCTGACCACAGAAGGCATCTTCGTCCTGCAGTGCGGAGACCCGACCGGCACCGGTGGCGGCAACCCCGGATACGGCTACGGCGTCGAGAACACGATAAAACCGACGGTCCCCAGCGCAGAAGGGACTTCGTGACGGCGCGGAAAAGGCGATAATGTTTCCTCCGCCGACGGAGCGGCGGGCCAACAGTTGGTACTCAGCGACCTCCCGGTTCCGCTGGGCCACTCCCGACCGGACCGGTTGCGGTCGGTCCGGCGGGGGGCACCGCGGGCTGCAGCTCGAATTCATCATCGGACTGCGTTTTCGACTGATCCTTCTGAGCGGTGCCGTTCAGCTCTGCTGCCGAACTGACTGATAGTGCCGGGACGGTTGACCTGGGTCCCATGGCCGTGGTCACCGCAGATTCATCTTTCGGCGGATCAAAGAACAGCAACTGCGGAGACATGATGATGCTGCGATCAACTGAATCAACCGACAAATATCGCTCTGCTCCTCGAGGATTTGCCCTTCGCGGCTGCCGCGCCACGGCAATCAGCTCAGCTTTGCGCTGCGGCAGCACACCTTCGAGCTGCTGAGCGACCTGCACGATCCATTCCGGCTCATCCCGCACGGCTCGCGACATCATGCTTCCGTAAAGTGAAATCTCAAACAGATTGCGATCCATCATCCCGTTTGTGACGGGAGACAACAGCTTTGCCACGGTCGATACTCCGACCGAAGGAAACCGCACGAATACGTCGACTTTCTGAGTGACGACCTGAGTCCCTTCTGCATTCGGCGCGTATGCCGCCTGGAACCAGATCAGCGCCGCAGCCTGCAGAGGTCGCGGCAGCAGGACGTTGTGATAGTTGCCGTCGCAGATGAACAGCATCTGATTCTGATCCTGATACAGGATGTCGGCGATGCCTTCAGAGCCGTCAACGGCTTTGGCTTCGAATTCCTGAGGCCCCGTCTGCAGCATTTCAAATCGTGAAATCCCCATCACTCGCCAGGTACTGACTGCGACGTCCGGGTGTTGCATAAGATAGCGGAAAATCGGCTCGTCAATCGAGTATTGCAACGATGGCAGACGGCGGTACTGGCTGCAGTTGTCAAGAATCTTCTGAGCCCTGGCGCGATTCTGCGGAGTCAGGACACTCAGCGGGACTGTCGCCGCCGTCTGCTTCTGAAGGTCATTCGAGGATTGACCAGAGGCAAGAATCCGGACGCCGGCTTTCCTGGCAAGTTCCTCCAGCTGATCTGCCGGACATCGTCCTGTGTTCAAAGAGATCATCGCTATGGCGGACAACACCGCCAGCAGGCGAATCCCCGGACAGCAGATCATGGTTGGCAAGGGCACAACCGAGCAGTGGCCAGGATCGCGAACCGGCAGACCACCGGTGATCCGGCTGTGCAATGCTGTGCTTCGCATGATGCCCCCGAGTTGCCCGCCATGACCGAAGCAATGCTGCTTCCGCCGCCCCCTGCGAATCTTCGCAGCTACCTCGACTTCCGGCTCGTTCCGTTCTGCGACTTTCGTGATGACAGCGATCGCCATTCTGCAACAGGAGCGCAGAAGGGCTGACCGGAAAGCCTTCATTGAAACATGAACGTGCTGCGCGACTTCGTCAGCGGCCCCCGCAGAATTCAATCGTCGCGCAAATCCCCCCGAACGGAATAATCGGTATATCAGGATCTTCCAATGAGCCCTTTCGGCAAGTCTGATGACCACCCGGCAGTGTGCCGGGGCGTGCCGACAGTCGTCGCTTCCGATCAACTCAGCTTTGTCCGGTCTCCGGTGATTCCTGCCGATGCAGCATCGATGCATCAAGGAACGGGATCACAAAGATTCTTGCAGCCGAAGTCGTGAGACTTC
>JANNGQ010000208.1:0-10328 GCA_031403975.1 Planctomycetota bacterium | reverse complement strand
GCCGCTCGGAGGTGACCGGCTGCTGGTCCTGTACAATCGACGCTACGGCCAGCAGGGAGTTGTCATGTCGCTCGTGACATTCACAGAGACCGAATGGACGGTCGTGCAGGAAGGACTGCTGTACGATGCCCGTCGGTTGCGCGACGGCCCCGACTCGGGAGCGACGGGCGTTGATGAACTGGCCAGTTTCCAGTTTGGATTTCCCACCGCGATCGGGTTGACGGACGGCACATTTCTGGCAACGCACTGGTGCGTGGAACAGGGAGTCTGCGGCATCCGCTGGACAAAGTTGGCAGTGGAGTGGTAAGGCATCAGTGGCGTTGCCGCCGCTCGCGGATTGAATTCACAGGAGACTTGTCGATGAATTCCGGCATCTGGAGGTTTTCCGAATGGATCGATCCGGTTCCGGCATCAGCACGGCTGACTCTCGGCGAGGGAAACACGCCCGTCGTGAGGTCTCGACGCCTCGGACCGTCCGTCGGTCTGAAGAACCTGTTCTTTAAGCTTGAGATGACCAATCCCAGCGGCTCTTACAAAGATCGATTCGCCTGCGCAGCGATCTCGGACATGGTGGCGCGTGGCAAAACGGAGTGCGTCGCCACTTCCAGCGGCAATACGGGCGCGGCACTAGCCGCCTATTGCGCCCTGGCGGGGATTTCCTGCGAGATCGCAATTGTGGAACGCGCTCCCGAAGGGAAGCTGAAGCAAATGCTGGCTTATGGAGCCAGGCTGTATCGTGTCCGCGGATTCGGCATCGACAGTCGGTTGTCAGAGCAGGTCATCGAATGTCTGAAGAAATTGAGTGCGAGGCCTCAGGCACAGATGCAGATCAGCGCGTTCGCCTACAGCCCGGTGGGGATGAGCGGAGTGCAGAGTCTCAGTTATGAACTCGCCGAACAATCGATAGAGATCGATCGCAATGCCTGGGACCACGTCTTCTGCATGGCCGGAGGCGGTGGTCTGACACTGGCTGTGTCGCTCGGCTTCGAGCGGCTTCATCGGGCCGGTCGGTTGCAGAAATTGCCGAGCGTCGAATGTGTGCAACCGGAAGGTAACAATACTATTGCAGGTCCGCTCCGCTCCGGACTGGATGTCGCCCGGACGATTCAATGCACGAGCCGGATCAGCGGACTGCAGGTGCCGCAGGTCATCGACGGCAATGAAGTCATCGCCGCTTGCCGGCGAAACGGCGGGACCGGACATCTGGTCTGCGATGACTTTGTCTGGGAAACGCAGGCAAGACTGGCGCGAGAAGAGGGAATTTTTGCGGAACCGGCCGGTTCCACAGCCGTGGCCGGAGCACTGCAGGCAGCCCGCGAAAGACGACTCGATCCCGAGGCCAACATCGTCTGCCTCATCACGGGCTCAGCGTTCAAAGATCCACCGTCTCTGGATGCCATGGTGAATCACACATCCGCACCTCTCATTGATCTCTCAGACCTGGATCGGCGCGTCGCCGAAGAATGCTGATGATGAGGAGGCAACTCAACGATATATTGTGGCACGATACCCGGCCGTGCGAATGCCGGATCCCGACTGGGAATTACGGAGCGACTGACGCACGGCCCGCGCTCATCAGGCTCAATCATTGTGATGCATCCTTGACCGGCAGAGACGCGTTATGAAACGGCCGACTGACTCAACCCGCCGCGACTTGCTGCGAGCCACACTGTTTGTCACTTCGCTGGGACTTCCGCTTGCCTGGATGCCTCCGTCGAGCGCGGACGAAGCAGAACGGCAGGTGCCGAAAGTGACGATGTCGGCAGTGCGACGTGTGTTTTATAACGGCGAGCACAATGCTTTCACAGACCTGTGCCGGTTTCGGGGGCAACTCTACCTGACATTTCGCAGCTGCCCGGACGGACACATGGTTCATCCAACTGCTTCGGTGATCGTGCTCCGCAGCGCCGACGGAGAGAAATGGGATGAAGTCCATCGTTTTCACGTCGAGGAGCGAGATACTCGCGACCCTCACTTCCTGGTGTTCCGCGATAAGCTGTTTGTGTACACAGGCACATGGTACAGCGGCAAGACGACGCTCCCGCGGGACCAGTATGATCTGAATCAGCATCTGGGATATGCCGCGTGGTCCGAAGACGGAGACAAGTGGAACAGCCCGGTCATGCTGGAAGGTACGTTCGGACATTACATCTGGCGAGCTGCTGCGTTCGGCGACAAGGCGTATCTCTGCGGCCGTCGCAAACCTCGATTTGACATGGCTCCGCGCGGAGAACCAGGAAATACCGAATCGCTGATGCTCGAAAGTGACGACGGCCTGATCTGGCGAAAGCGGGCCGTCTTTCAGGAAACGGCAGGTGACGAGACCGCGTTCCTGTTTGAAGCCGATGGCAGCATCCTCGGAATCGGTCGAAACGGAACGGGCAAGGAAGCTCAGCTGCTGCGTTCTCATCCGCCGTACACATCGTGGGATCGAACGTACCTTGATCGTCCGATCGGCGGCCCGCTGCTGACGAAGTGGGGTGATCGAGTGTTCGTCGGCGGGCGCAAACAGACACCGGACCGGGGGCCGAAGACGTCGTTGTGCTGGCTGATCAACGGCAGACTTGAAGAGTTTGCCGAACTGCCCAGCGGCGGCGACAATTCGTACCCCGGCTTTGTGGAACTCTCGAAGGACCGAGCTCTTGTGTCGTACTATTCCAGCCATGAATTGGATGATTCCGGCCAGCCAATCACCGCCATCTATCTGGTCGAACTGCTGCGGGAGTAAGGAGTCGAAAAGTGGATCGCTTCGTTCGATCCGCGTGAAATTGAATATCGTGGCTGAGGCGTCCCGCTTCAGTGCTGAGGCGGAACGCCTCAGCCAAGATGTTACAGCCATTGTTGCGCAGATCTTTATGAGGATGGAAGACATGAACCGTGTGACAGCCTGGGGTTCCGGCACTGCCTGGATCGTGCTCGCACTCCTGGCCGCGGGGTTGACCTCGTCTGCGGACGAAACAGAACAGCGCCAGCGCTCACGGCGAGTCCTCTATAACTTCGATGGCGATTCGTGCCTGTCGACGAAGGCGGGCGGCAAGAGGCCAGTGCCCGTCCATACAGATGACGTGAAGCGGCTGATCGAAGAAGTCGCCTACGCTGGAAGCTGCGTCGATACCGTGCTCGTCTGCATCAACGCGCAGGTGATGTATTATCCCACGAAAGTCGGCACCATGCGCGGGACGCTTTCGACACCTGCGGAACGCGGATTATGGCCTGCGTCCGAGAAGCAACGGTTTGAAAACCTGAAGGCGTTCTTTGACGCCGGAGTCGATCCGTATGCGATCATGCTGGCTGAAGCGAAGCGACGCGGGCGGGAGGCGCTGCTCACGTTCCGCATGAACGATGACCACGGCAATGATTTTCTCCGCACACAGTTTCTAGTCGATCATCCCGACTGGCGGCTCGGGACAGAACAGTATCGCGGAAAGGGGGCAATGGACTTCGGCCGGGAAGAGGTCCGCGACTACACGTTTCAGCTGATCGAAGAAGCCGTGCGGCGCTACGACAGTGACGGCATTGAGCTCGACTTCAACCGCTTTCCGACGTTTTTCAAAGACGGTTCAACCGACGAACGCATCGCAAAGATGAACTCGCTGATGGAGCGCGTGCACAGGATGCTTGACGAGGTCGGACGGGAGCGTGGTCGCCGGTTGTTGCTCGCCGTGCGTCCGCCTTCAAACTACGGCCGCACACCTCCGACGCCCGAGTCAGCCCGTGAGCTTGGCTGTGACGTGCCGGACTGGGTGAAATCCGGCTGGGTCGATTTCGTTTCGGTCTCGGAATTCCTGCACGAGCGTGGAGACCTGCCGATCGCTGTGTGGAAACAGGCCATCCCGGCTGTCCCCGTTTATGGCGGCATCGAATGCACGAAAGCCGGTGAGCCGAAGAATCTCACCGCCGATGAGTATCGCGATGCAGCAACGCAACTGATCAAAGCCGGAGCTGACGGCACTTACCTGTTCAACTTCTTCACGTCGCGCGAAGGCGGCGAGAATGCCTATGAACCACCCTTTGAAGTGCTGCGTGAACTCGGACCGTTGAGTGTCGGGTTGAGAAAACAGTTGTTTGTGGACGACTTCATCGTGGCGGAGAAACACCAGGTGATGCGCGAGCTGGGGCACGTCACCAAAGCCAATGACGGAAAGCCAATCTTCACCGACGGCTGGTTTTACGGCACTGTGCTGCACGATGAAGGCAGATTCAAACTCTGGTTCCGCAAGCCGGGCACGACCGGCTTCGGCTATGCGGAATCGACGGACGGCCTGGTCTTCACCAGGCATGCGGACCTGGAGGGCATCAACTTCGCAGGAGATTACACACTGGCCGTCGAAATCGACTCGGCGGAAACCGACGAGCAGCACCGATTCAAAGCCGGCTACGACGCGCCGGGGATGGCAGCAGGTATTGCGCATTCGGCCGACGGTATCCGATGGACGCCTTACAACGACGGCAAGCCTGTGACGCAACGGGCCGCCGACACCTACAACCAGATCCTCAGGGATCCCGAAGCGCACATGTATCGACTCTTCACTCGCTCCGATTTCGGCACTGCCGGCGGATCGACAGAGCTGCGTGGCACTCGCAGCATGATCAACACCGCTCCGAAAACAAACCCGGAGAACTGGACTCTGGTGCGCGAATGGATCTTCGACAAAGAGGGAACGAGCGAGGCTCATCGTCGCCAGATCTACGCGGCGACATGCTGGATCCGTCACGGCGTCTATTTTGCTCTGTTGTCGGTATACGACTTTCCGGGCGACGTGAGTGAAGGCACAGTCACTGACACGCACCAACGCCACGAGCGGGACGTGATGAACTTCTACATCGCCACCAGTCGCGACGGCGACTCGTGGGATATGCACTGGGTCTACGAGGGCCAACCGCTTGTGCCGCGCGGTCCGGACGGTGCCTTCGACAAGGACATCATCCTGCCCGCATCCACGATCGTGACTCATGCCGATCAGCACTGGATCTACTACGCCGGCGCGAACGAGCGGCATGGCAACGAGCAGGTCAGGTTCGACCGCAAACACGCGATCGGTCTGGCGACGATGCGGCTCGACGGCTTCGTCGGCCTCAGCGCTGGTGCGATCGAAGGGACCGTTGTGACCAGGCCATTCAGACTGGAGGGCGACAGGCTGCTGGTCAACGTCGATGCAGCGAACGGCGAAGTGTGGGTGGATGTACTCGACGAAACAGGCCAGCCGCTGGCCGGGTATTCCGCCGAAGAGGCCGTCTCAGTAAGGGAATTGGATGAACTCCGCTGGCCACCCCGCTGGAAGCAACACACGGACCTGTCTGGCTTGCGGGGCAGAATTGTGCAGCTGAAGTTTCATCTGACTGACGCGACGCTGTACGCGTTTCAGATTCACGACCGGTCGGTCGACGGGAATGGTTTGTCTGGAGAAAAACCACTTTGAACTGGAATGGATTGGTGTAGCGGAACTCGTGAGAGTTCCGACTTGAAGTCTCACGACTTCAGCCGCCATTCCGCAACTTCAGCGGACCTCTTCCCGCCAGACCCTGGTGCATCATCAAATCTGCGTTTCAGGCTCCAATGCCAGCAACCCATAATTCAAGCCTTGCCGATGCACTCAATGGACCGCTCTACAGCAGCACCTCTGAGATTGCCGTTCCGCCCTGAGAGATTTCCACTGGTCGTCCGGCCTGGTCCGGGATGCGCAGAGCGGGGTCGATGCCCAGAGTCTGATAGATTGTGGCCAGAAGGTCGGCGGGGCGAACCGGTTTGTCCTGCACATAGGCGGCCTGTGAATCGGACGCTCCGTAGACCGTACCGCCGCGAATTCCGGCACCGGCCAGCAGGGAACCGTAGCAATTCGTCCAGTGGTCTCGCCCGGCGCTGCCGTTGATGCGGGGAGTGCGGCCCATTTCGCTGGTGACCACGATCAGCGTTTCGTCCAGCAGACCGCGTTCTTCAAGGTCATTCATCAGAGCGAACATCGTCTGATCGAAGCCCGGCAGTTTGTTATCCTTCAGAATCCGGAAGTTATTTGTATGAGTGTCCCATGCGTCATAGTCGACATTGACGGGGCCCCAGAACAGATCCCATGTCACATTCACGAATCGAACTCCGGCTTCGACCAGCCGTCTCGCGATCAGGGCTGAATTCCCGAACAATGTCCGTCCGTATCGCTCGACGGTCCTTGGGTTTTCCTGAGTGAGGTCGAAGGCCGTTCTCATGTCGGATGAAGTCAGAATATCAAATGCCTGCTGCTGATTTCGCGGATACGACGATGCTGAATCAAACTGCTCCAGCCGGCGCCTCTCATCGTCGATCTGCAGGAGCAGTGAACGGCGATCATTCAGGCGGTCGATCGTCATGCCGTTTTCGAGTGACGTGCTCGGCAATATCGGGGCACCTCGCACGATCTGCGGTTTACCCGGCGATGGCGCAAAGGAGTCCTTGTCGTGATACGGCAGACATTCCGTGGTGAGTGCATCGTACTGCTTTCCGAGGAAGCCGCCGTACGGGCCTGCCCGGCGAAATGATTGCCCCCAGCCAAGCCAGTTGGGCATGTAGACATATTGCGGCGTTGCCGTTCGTTCGCCGGAAAGGTACTGCAGCACGGACCCGACGCTGGGCGGATCGGTGCCTCGGGGATGCTGATCCGGCGGCATTGCATCATAGCCGCTATAGCACGGCAGACAGTTGTGACAGCCCGCTTTGTGATTCACCGACCGGATGAATGCAAACTGATGGGCCATTCGGGCGAGCAGCGGCAGATGTTCACAGACTTCGATACCAGGAACAGTTGTCGGGATCGGCTTGAATTCTCCCCGGACCTCAGCCGGCGCGTGGGGTTTCAGGTCATACATGTCCTGTGTCGCCGCGCCGCCGAGCAGGAAAACGAAGATCACGTTTTTGGCTTTGGCACCCTGCACAGCCCCTGCAGCTTCTGCTGAGAGCATGTGCGGCAGTCCAAAGCCGCCAAGTGCAGTCAGAGCCCCAGCCCTCAGTGTCTCACGTCGGGTCCACCCATCGCAGCATCGCCGAGGACTTCCAAGCATCGTCAACATGAGAGTGTCCTGCGGAAGCGACTCCTGGAAATGTACTCCGACGGCTCGATGTTAATCGTAACTGAAGAAGACGCCAAACCGAAACATCGGTTCCGTGCCGGAAACCGGCGATGCGTCATTCCGCTGAACTCGTCATCTGTTCTCGTTGAAGCGCCCATTCATAGTCCTCCGGTGTGTTGCAGTTGACGAGACTATCGAGTTCCGGGTCGACAGATCGCGCTTCAGCGATCGGAACCCACCGCGTACAAAGGGATTCCGGCAGCGCACTCGCTCGTCGCTCGCCGATGGCAAGGAGACGTGCTGCATCCCTCGCGACACCTGTCCTGTAGACGGCGCATAGCGGACAGGAAAACCGCTCGTCCCGAATGACCACAGCATCGAACTCGGCGGTGAGCATCGAATGCAGCATCCGGATCAGAGCTGGTTTCAGAAACGGTGCATCACACGAGGTCACGAATGCTGCGGACGGAGACCCCGGAACACTGTCGAGATGCCGCAATCCCTGTGCGATTCCCGCCAGCGGACCTGAATTCGGAAAATCATCCCTCACGATCCGGATCGCCAGTCGTTGATGCGCTGGAAAAAAGTGTCGGGAACTCTCCGGCAACAGGTTCGTACTGTGTTCGGCTGTGACCCCCACCGTTCCGGACACCTTGTTCAACAACGTGTTATCCGGCGGCAAATCCTCCAGCGAAATGTTCTGATCCGCGGCGGCAATCACCAGAATCGGTGAGACCTCTGTTCCCACTATTCGGCAGATTCTCCGGAGAAGTGTTTCCCCGGCGAACGGCAACCTGTATTTTGCCTGTCCCATGCGGCGGCTCTGACCTCCGCAAAGCACCAGACCAGCAAGTCTCCTGGTGTTATTCATGGGTTCCCGAATTGCAATTGAGGTCACTCACCTTGTCCGACGAACGGCCGGCAGAAACACCGGGGCCATGGTATCGCGACGGCCTGAAGTTTACCTGCACTCAATGCGGCGATTGCTGCACGGGGCCGGCCGGAGTCGTCTGGGTGACCGACGACGAACTGCTGGAAATTGCTGAATATCTCGACAAGCCGATCGGCGAAATCCGGCTGTTCCATACAAGAGTTGTGCGGGGTCGCGTTTCTTTGACCGAATACGCTAACGGTGATTGCACGTTCTTCGACCCGAAAAGTCGGAAATGCACGGTTTACCGGGCTCGTCCAGTGCAATGCCGCACTTGGCCCTTCTGGAATTCTCATCTGGAAAGTGAAGCGGCATGGAAAAAGGCGTGCGACGTCTGTCCGGGAGCCGGCGAAGGCGCTTTTTTCAGCCTTGAACAAGTGGAAGAACGCGCCAAACGGATCGACATGTAAGCCCGACAAATGCGGCAATTCCACGGATGCAGCCAAAAACTGTTGTACACGTCCGCCGATAATTACCAAAGTAAAGTCATGCAGAGAATTGACTCCGGAACTCACACAAGGTTGGTCTGTATGACACAAAGTCTTTATTCTCTTAGGTTTGCGGCAGTCGGAGTGCTCCTGGCGATACTCGCCGGGGTACCCGAACTGGGTGCTCAAATCATTCGAGCTCCCTTGACGGACGGTTTTGTCCGCTCAAGTTCGATCGACATGTCCAGCGACGAAATGCTGGGTACAAAGAAGGAGCGTGCGGTTGATGCACCGATCGTCGGTCCAGGATTTCCAGCACTTTGGATTTCAGAAGTTCAGTTCAAGCCAGTTCGCCTGATGCGGCTGGAGATCACCGATCCCAAAACCGGCGCTGTTCAAAAAGAACTGGTTCGCTATCTGATTTACCGGGAAATCCGCCGGGACTACACCGAACTTGCTGGTGCTGAACGGGCTGAATTGCTGAAGAAACTTTCGAATCCGGAAACCGACCCGACGAATCTGCTCGACCCGGAGACTACGCAGCCTTTGCAAATGCCGCGGTTCGTGCTTCAGACGCAGGACCGCGACGGGATGCCGCTTGAAACCTACCAGGACGAAATCAGCATTGAGATTCAGAACGCAGTATTTCAGCGGGAAATGGGCAGAAAAGGCATTGGCCTGAAACTGCTGAACAGCGTGGAAGCGATCTCCGAAATTGGAGACCCGGTTTCGTCGGATCTGGCGGTCGAGCCCGATCCGTTGTCAAAGGCCGTTTACGGTGTGGCCGTCTGGCGGAATGTTGACCCCAAGGCTGATTTTTTCGCGGTCTACATGTCCGGTTTCAGCAATGCCTACCGAATTTCCACCGGTGCCGACGGCAAACGGATGATTGAGGAAAAGGTCATCGTGCAGCAGTTTGCCCGACCCGGTGATGAGTTCCTGCAGGAGGAGATGGAGTTTAAGTTCATCGACGATGCGGACACCGACAAGGACGGCACGATCGACATTCGTTTTCCTGTCTGGCAATACCGCGAAAAGGCGGTGGACCTGGATGTCAGAGACCTCGACACGATTCTGAGGAATGTCCGTACAACAGCCACACCGCCGGGCGGCAACTGAGTCGTTTCCGCGTACGCCTGTTCGGTTCGCCGAATTCCAGTTGTTATTCGTCGCGCGGCCGTCGCTGCGCGAACCCGAAGTGAGCGAGATTCGTAAAGCATTGCTTCCGTTGAGCTTCGAGTTAGCGTGATGCAGCCACGGATGTATCGAATATGGCCGTGCGCAGTTGACAGGGCTTGATTCCTTGCCGCGGGGATTTGATTCCTCGCCATGCACGGCTCTTGAAAAATCGGGCACAATTGTCACACTGCTTGGTTCCTCAAAACTCGACGGTCATTCAGCCCGCTTCAGGCGGGTGGATTGTGACCATACAATTCCTGGTCCAGTGACTGTTCGCCGACAAGTGCCGGGCAGTGTCAGAAACGGGTGGAGCAGAAAGTCATGGCTCATAAGAAGGGACAGGGTTCCAGCCGCAACGGTCGGGATTCTCAGGCTCAGCGCCGTGGAATGAAAAAATTCGGTGGTGAAGCCGTTGTCGCGGGCAACATCCTCGCGCGCCAGTGCGGGACGAAGTGGCATCCCGGTCGCAACGTTGGCATGGGCAAAGACTATACTTTGTTTGCCCTGTGCGACGGCACTGTGCTTTTTGACCGGGCCGGGCGAAGAATGAACATCATTCCCGTCGAAGCCAACTGAAGGTCTGTTCCTGTCACATCGTATTGTGCAACGTGCTTGTGATGATTCACACGGGCAAACGTGAGACGTTCGCTGTTTCACACTGGTTACAGAGTGGCGTGAGTACCGAGACCTCGACCCGGTCGCGGTGGGGGAGTTGGTGGCATCCCGCACCATCATTGATGGGCGCAACTGCC
>JANNGQ010000207.1:0-7175 GCA_031403975.1 Planctomycetota bacterium | reverse complement strand
GTGCCGGCGAAGATCCAGTGATCGGGCTGCACGCAGATCCAGTCGCCGCCGCCGTTGACCGGTTCGACGTTGCGCGCCCCCATCAGCAGTCCTTCATCGGGCCCGCGATACGGAAAAGGACCGTGCTCCTTTTCACGCAGGACTGCATAGTCATTGTCACCGCCGTACGGGCCTCCACGGAAGAAGATCCGATTTCGTTGCCCGGAGGAACTGTCTCGCAGAGGACTTACCCAGCACACGCTGTTGCCGGACAGAAACAGCAGGCTGACCCCTTCGTCTCTCATTCGAGCCACGCTGTCATGCTGCCGCCGATCCCAGTATTCATCGTGCCCGATGCTGATAAAGGATTTGCACTTCAGACCGCGCTCAGGAGTGATCATGTCGCTGTTCGAGCAATAGGCCACGTCGTAACCATGCTGTTCCAGCCAGTATGTCATCGGGAATTCGTATGGCAGAAACTCCCCGGCACCCACCGTCAGCGGATCATTCACGACAGATGTGTACTGCGCCTCACGCCCGTATGGCCGGTCAAAACTGACATCCGCCCACGGTCCCTGTCCGCCTCTTGGATGCGTGTAGACCGAGTAATGACTGGGCCAGACGTTGTAGGCCTGCCAGGTATTGTCCGAACACTGAAACAGAATGTCTGCCGGTCGTTCGTCGCGGACGATGAAAATGACGTAGCTCTGCCAGTACGGTTCGTTGCCCTGCGGAATTGTGGTCAGCCTGCCGAGATACACGCCGCTGAGCCAGTCTTCAGGAATCGTCAGCGTCAGTGACGGAGTCCAGTGGCATTCCTGCAGATCCTTATCGCCCATGACGGGCTCCGGCTGAGTGATTCCGCGGACGCGATCAATCGTCTTCATGAGTCTTGCTCCACGACCGCCGTAGTAGCCGGAGCGAAATATTTCCAGGCGAAAGTCGCGGGCCGGCTGCGACGACACCATGATGTCGATCGATTCTCCGGCGGCCACACTTTGCTTCGAGCAGTAGCCTTCGATTTCGACTGATCGGCAACCCGGATCAACGACATGCACCCGAGTCAACTGCCAGTCCGCGGAACCAGGCAATGTGTTTTCGGTTTGAATCCGATTCGACAGCACGTCCTGTGCACATAAAGGAGTTGTCCAGTATTGGATGATCAGGACGCAGGCCAGAGCGGAAAACAATGGTCGCAGCGGAAGATGATCCCGGGTCCCCGGATGGATGGATGGGAGTGATGTATGAAATGGCGTATTTCGTCTGTGTGACGGATTCATGGATCGTCGCCTGTATGGTGTGTCGATTGACTTGGTTTCGATTGGCAGATCGATTTACAGTGCGTACCGTTCACGGTTGCGGCAGTCAACGAGTTGATCGTAACCGTTGCGTTGTGCCCGGTCGACTCCTTTGAATAAAGCCGACGGCACCAGCCCGATGGCACTCGCATTGTCGTCGATGAACACTAACCCGAATCGCGAGTTTTGAAGTTGCGGATTTCATCAGGGCTGGAAGCCCGGCACATCGTCAGCCGGTGGCGTGAGCCACCGGAATACGGAAAACACGGCGAATCAGGCCTGAAGGGCCGACACAATTGCCAATGTGCCGGCCCTTCAGGCCTTAGGTTTTTGATTCTCGTATACCGGTGGCTGACGCCACCGGTCCCGGCGCGCCGGGATCGGCCCTCCGGGCCTGAATCGCGCAATTTCAAAACTGTCGCTTCGGGTTACACCTTGAGTGCCATTGGGCGCGGGCCGATGGCATGCATCCCGACAGCCGGGCGAACACACAGTCAGGACAAACACACGAACAACAGCAACTCGACGCCAGCGCGTCGCGTTGAAGGAAATACGGCATGTTGCTGTTTGATGCTCATCTCGATCTTGCCCTGAATGGAGTCGACTGGAACAGGGATCTTCGCTGTGAAGTCGATGACCTGCGGGCGCAGGAGCGCTCACTGGGTATGACTGAGGCCGGGCGCTGCGGGAGTACACTCAGTCTGCCGGAGCTTCGCAAGGCCGAGATCGGGATCTGCCTGTCGACGCTGCTCGCCCGCCAGGAGCGTGAGATCAGCCATCCGTTCGGCTGGACGTCACCGCAAACATGTTATGCAATGGCTCACGCGCACCTGGCCTGGCATCGCGCGATGGAAAGTGCCGGTTTGCTGAGATCACTCCGGACCAAAGGCGAATTGACTGAACACGTCGACGATTACCGCAGAAACCCGGCTTCCGCACCACTGGGTTTCATTCAGACGATGGAAGGTGCCGACCCGATTCTGGTGCCTGAAACGATTGACGAGTTTCACGAGCACGGCCTGCGAGCCATCGGGCTGACTCATTACGGTGCCAATCGTTACGGCGGCGGCACGTCGTCCGAAGTGGGGCTGGCGCTGAATGCAATTCCGCTGCTGAAGAGGATCGAAGAGCTGCGGATGACGGTCGACATGACGCATCTTTCGGATGTGGCATTCTGGCAGGTCATCGACCACTTCAGCGGACGGATTCATGCCAGCCACCAGAACTCACGAAAACTGTCTCCCTGGCAGCGACAGTTTTCCGACGAGCAGTACCGTACCGTGATTGCACGTGACGGCGTCATCGGGATTGCTTTCGATGTGATCATGCTCCAGCCGGGCTATGTCCGGCGAGTCAGCGACGTGACGGTGACGATGGAACGTGCTGTCGAAAACATCGACATCATCTGCCAGCTCGCCGGCAATGCCCGCCACGTCGGCATCGGCAGTGACCTCGACGGGGGCTACGGCGTTGAACAGACACCGTCAGACTTTGATCGCATCAGCGACCTGCAGCGACTTCCCGAGATGCTGTCCGGTCATGGCTATCCGGAACAGGATATCTCCGGCATCATGCATCGCAACTGGCTGCGATTCTTCGGCGAAGTCCTGCCGGAGTAGGTTCCGAAAGTTGTGCGCATACGGCCCGACCTGATGTTCGTCGACCAGGAGTTGAGAGTGAGGTGGCTGATGTACAGTGTGCGGACTTTGTCGCGTTGTGTTTTCAAAACGCTGTGCTGCGTCGTTGTCGTGCTCCTGACATTCTGCGGCCTGGCCATTGAATTCGCTCAGGCCGACCAATTGCCGAACATCGTCATCATTTACATCGATGACATGGGCTATGCGGACATCGGGCCGTTTGGCGGAAATCCGGAATTGACTCCGAACCTGAATCGCATGGCAGCCGAAGGCCGGCGATTCACCAACTTCTTCGTGTCACAGGCTGTGTGTTCGGCATCGAGAGCGAGCCTGCTGACAGGCTGCTACAACGGCAGAATCGGTATCCAGGGAGCTCTGGGGCCAAAGTCGGATATCGGCATTCACAGTGATGAAGTGACTCTGGCAGAGATCTGCAAACAAAAGGACTACGCCACCGGCTGCTTCGGAAAATGGCATCTGGGCCATCATCGTCAATTTCTGCCGCTGCAAAACGGATTCGACGAGTACTGCGGTCTGCCGTACAGCAACGACATGTGGCCGTTTCACCCGGAAGTCCGGCAACTGCCGATGGAAGAACGCCTGAAGCGCTGGCCTCACCTTCCGCTGATCGACGGCAATGAAACAATCGTGGATGAAGTCACCGACCGGGAGCAGACTCAGCTCACGACACTGTACACGGAGCGAGCGGTCTCGTTCATCGATCGCAATGCACGAAAGCCGTTCTTTCTTTACGTGCCTCACAGTATGGTCCACGTCCCTCTGTATGTCTCTGACAAGTTTCAGGGCAGGAGTGGTGCGGGGCTGTTTGCCGATGTTGTCATGGAGGTTGACTGGTCTGTCGGGCAGATCATGGATGCACTGCAACGAAACAACATTCAGAACCAAACGTTCGTCATGTTTGCATCTGATAATGGGCCGTGGCTGAGTTATGGCGATCATGCCGGGTCGGCGGGGACTTTGCGGGAAGGCAAAGGAACAATGTTCGACGGCGGCTGCCGAGTCCCGTGCATCATGTGGTGGCCCGGGACAATCCCCGCGGGGACTCAGTGTGACGAGCCTGCAATGACGATCGATGTCCTGCCGACCGCGGCGCATCTCACAGGTTCCGCACTGCCCGCCCATCCGATCGACGGACGCAATATCTGGCCGTTGATCGCCGGTGAAGTTGGCGCGGTTTCTCCGCAGAAAGCCTACTATTTCTACTGGGGCAACTCTTTGCAGGCTGTCCGCAGCGGTCAATGGAAGCTGCACTTTGCCCACAATTACAGAACACTGAACGGTCGCCGCGGAGGAGCCGGCGGCATTCCCGCAAAGTATGAAAGTGCCGCCCTGGAACAATCGCTGTTCGATCTTTCCTCAGATCCCGGGGAGGCCACCAATGTCGCCGCACAACATCCGGACGTTGTCCGCCATCTGATCAGCCTGGCTGACCTGGCCAGGACGGATCTTGGTGACGGCGAGAAAACTGGTTCGGGAGTTCGAGCGGCCGGCAAAGTTCCGGACACGCGCTGAGACAGCCCGAACCGACTGAAAAATCACAATTTGCGGATTCAGGCGTCCAAACGAACTTCGCCAGACGAACGGTCATCCGTTCAATGGGAGGTACTTCAGACGTCGCAGAACTCACTGACACCGTCGGCGGAGATCACCAGCAGCCGGCGGGTCAGAGGGTGATGCATGGTGGCATGGTCTTCGTTGACCCGGGCACGTACCTGGTCGATCAGGTCAGAATCCTTCATGGTGACAGCCACAAAGAAGTCGCGGTTTGGTACACCCACGATGAGTTCCGGTCCGAACAGTTGCCGCAGCCGTCCGTGAAATGAAGGATCCAGAATCCGTGAGCAGTTGTAGGCATCGGGTTTGACGGGCATCAGCATCCGCGGTTCAAATTCATCGCCGACCATTGTGACTTCCAGAGGATGTTCGGCTGCGTAAGTATGCAGGTTGGACATGGCGAGTTCATGGAGATCCTCCGCTGACAGATCCCATGATGCCAGCATCCGCTGATGCACATACCGGTAGGAATCGTCTTCGTCGACGACATAACCGACCGACAGTCCGCCAACCCAGGGCATGCGGACTCGTTCCTCCGACCGCGGTTCATCGTCGGCGGAGAGCATCGGCAGTATCCGTTCGCGGATCTGTTCGATATCGGGCGACAACTGCTCCGGGCTCAGTTCCTGCAGTCGCACCACGGTCGTCAGGCCCGGCAGCACGATGCGACGAAAGTGACTCGGCTGCTGCAGGTACATCCTGTAGAAATTCGACAGGCTGATCTCTGACTGCCCCAGCCGCACCGAGAATCCCCGGGCGGCACAGGTCTGCAGCAGTGGAAAGTTCTGCCGAGCGAGTTCGATCACCTGTTTCAGGAACACATCGGGCGGCCAGGCGGGCTGGTCGGAAAGTTCAAGCGTGGCAAGGATCCGCTCACAGACTCTGACAAACGATGCATCCAGAGGTCTGCGGTTCGGGGACTGGATGGTAGCGACAACAGTCAACCGGCCCCGGCGAATCGTCCACAGCCTCCATTGATAATGCGGTTTGCGACCAAACACTCGTGCCAGCCAGCAGCCTCCTCGAGGCCGGCGCGACGTCCCGGTCCACGCTTCGTTTCTGGCATCGATATTCAGTGAGGGCAGCGGGTGAAGTGCGACGACCTGGGGAAACAACAAGGCGAGGTCCGGCGCGGGACGGCGTGAAACGTCACCGCTGGAATCGTCCCACCACGTCACAATCGACAGTACGACTTCGCGGAATTCCTCGTCCTCTGTCCCCGCCGTTGGAAGCATCGCCCCGGTTGAAGCTTTGGCCGTTGACATCGGACTCCGCAACTGCAGTTCCAGGAGAGTCTGGTTCTGCCGGACTTCTACATCGTCCGGACAGCGAAACGTGAACCAGTTGGCGGGGCCACGGCAGAGCCGCCAGGATTCAGGCGCAGGATTTCGTGAATTGCTGTCGGACGTCATATCGCTGTTCCGGTAGGCTCACCGGGCAATGCGTGAAAATTGTGCCGCGACATTCTGTGCCGAGCATGCTGGTTTTCAACGCTGCCAACGCAACAGCATTCTAGCCGAGTATCGTGAACAGACACAATCCTGGGGTCAAAATACGGACCACATCGCCCGAGTGCGAACCTTCGAGGGCGACATTGGACCAGGAACACAGCATGATGAACTGTTTTGGTTCGCCGATCAGTTCTGAAACTCGCGACCGCACTTTACGATCCGACGCTTGTCACTTCCGGCCTGCAACAAGTTGCCAGGAGGAAACAGGATACGGCGAGGCCCACACACGATGACTTTTCCCATGAATTCAGGATCACAATGTCTGCCACTGCGCTGCGTCATCGCCGTCTGATGGTGATCAATGTTGTGGGGCTGACTCATGACATGATCGGTGCCGACGCACCAAACATCCGAGCGCTGGCGGAGTCCGGTTTTGCCCGTCCGATGCAGACCGTGCTCCCCGCGGTGACATGTTCGGTGCAGGCCACCCTGCTCACTGGAAAGATGCCGGCGGAGCACGGAATCGTCGCCAATGGCTGGTACGTCCGCGACCTTGCTGAAGTCATGTTCTGGAAACAGTCGAACCGACTGATTCAAAGCGAGCGGCTGTATCAGACGGCGAGAGCCCGCGACCCGCAACACACGACCGCCAAGATGTTCTGGTGGTACAACATGTACTCGGACGCCGCATGGTCAGTGACGCCACGACCCTCGTATCCGGCAGACGGTCGCAAGATTCCGGATATCTACAGCGAGCCCCCCGAGTTCCGTGATCGCCTTCAGGAAAAATTCGGCCGGTTTCCGCTGTTCAACTTCTGGGGGCCGACAGCCGACATCCGCAGCTCTCAGTGGATTGCAGATGCGAGCGTTGAGGTCTGGCAGGCGCAGCAGCCGTCGCTGATGCTCGTGTACCTTCCGCACCTCGACTACAACCTGCAGCGACTCGGCCCGGATGATCCGATGATCCGGGAGGACATCCGACTTGCGGATCACGAAGCCGGAAAACTGATTCGGGAAGCTCAGAATGCGGACGCGGACGTGGTCGTGCTTTCGGAATACGGTATCACGGCAGTCCGGACGCCCGTGCATCTGAATCGCGTTCTTCGTGATGCAGGATTCCTCACCGTTCGGCAGGAGTCATCAGGTTGGGAGACACTGGACTGCGGAGCATCAAACGCGTTCGCGGTGGCCGACCACCAGGTCGCTCACGTTTATGTCAGGCGACCTTCAGACAT
>JANNGQ010000206.1:0-6136 GCA_031403975.1 Planctomycetota bacterium | reverse complement strand
TTCGCAGTGAGCAACAGCAGCTCGCGGATATCGATCGCCGGTTAAGAGAAATGATTATTGACGATTCTTCCCGCTGGAATCTGGACGTAATCGAAAGTGATTACCGGACTCTTCAGAAGGCGTCGACTAACAAACCCGTCTCCGGACAGATCGATATGCGGTATCCGGCGATCGAGAAATATCGCCGCCGGCTGGCTCAGATGCAGGATGTGAAGCAGCTCACATCGCGCACTGAAATGCGCGATGCAGAATTGCTGGCCCGGCATTCCGGCACGATGAGTGTCCCTGGATTGCAGGCTCCGGCCCTGCAGGCTCAGCCGATTGCAAGCGCTGGTCCTGAATCCGTGCCTGTCGCCGGTCAGGCACAGCAGTTATCGGAAAACTTTGCAACGTTTCTGGCGAGTACTTCAGCGGGAGTTGCAACGGCCGGTGCCGTGACTCCGGCCGGCGCAGCGGAAACTGCGGATGTGCCGTCCGGAGATCCTCCTTCTGTGGCAAATGTTCTGCCGCCGTCAAGTCCTCAGAACCGTTACATCGGGGCCGGGATCGTGCAGCGCGTCGCCACGGAGGAACCAGGCTCCGGCTTCGTGCTGATGACGCCGTCAGGGCGAATCCTCGCGGATCTCAAGCCGACAGGCGAAGTTCGGCTGGATCAATTCGTCGGTCAGCAGGTCGGGGTGCAGGGCAGCCGCTGGTCGGAGAGCGACAAGCGTGACCTGATCGAAGTCAGCGCATTGGAGAGTGTGCGGATTCGGCAATAGTTCAGACTCATCGCAGTGCAGGCTTCAGCCTGCCCTGCGAGATGCTGCTTGCGATCACGAGCGTCGCTCGGCACAATGACCTATGTGTCTCATGTGTCGTCTGAGCCATTGATGCAGGTTACCCCGCCGTGATGAATTCGAGAATCGCGTCCGCACTCTTTCAGCGGCGAGCGTTCATCGCGAACGGTGGTGCCGGATTTGCCGCCACGGCGGTATCCGCGATGCTGGCTGAAGCGAAGGCCGACACGTCGATACTGCCCGTGTTCCCCGCGACGGCAAAGAGCGTCATCTTCCTGTTCATGGAGGGCGGGCCGAGCCACATCGATTTGTTTGATCCGAAACCGCGTCTGAATCAGATGGCGGGACAGACACTTCCCGACAGTTTCGGAGAAGTCATCACCCCGATGGGCGAATCCAGGTCGCCGCTGCTGGCGTCTCAGCGAAAATGGAGACAGCACGGCACTTGCGGTACGTGGGTCTCCGACTGGCTGCCTCACACAGCGGAATGCGTCGACGACATCGCCGTGATTCGAAGCTGCTGGGCGGATGGAATCAATCATTCGGCCGGCGTGTGTCAGATGAATACCTGCTCAATTCTGGGCGGTCGCCCGTCGCTGGGGAGCTGGGTTTCGTACGGACTGGGAACAGAAAACAACAACCTGCCGTCGTTCATCGTGATGCAGGACAACAAGTCATCCGTCGTCAACGGGCCGCGGAACTGGAGTGCCGGGTTCATGCCGGCGACCTATCAGGGAGTTCGCTTGAGCGAGGGGTCGGAACCGATTCCGAATCTCAATCCTCCGGAGGGCACCGGACAGGATCGGCAAAAGAGCAAGCTGAGCCTGCTCGACCGTCTCAATCATGATTTCGCTGCACGGCATCCGGAACAGACGGAACTGGATGCCCGCATCGCCGCATATGAACTGGCTTTTCGGATGCAGGCCCAGGCTCCTGAGGCCGTCGCTGTCGAAACAGAATCCGCGGCGACTCAGGCTCTGTACGGCATGGATCAGAAAGACACGGCGACTTTCGGCCGGATGTGCCTCCTCTCGCGACGACTTGTCGAACGCGGTGTGAGATTCGTTCAGCTCTACCACGGCGCGGGGAGCAAATGGGATGCTCATTCGGGCATTGAGGCGAATCATGCGGGCCTTTGCAAAGCCAGCGACTGGCCGGTAGCCGGCCTGCTGAAAGATCTGAAGCAGCGGGGTTTGCTGGACCAGACGCTTGTGATCTGGGGCGGAGAATTCGGACGGACGCCGATGTCTGAAAAGGGCAACGGCCGCGACCATAATCCCTTCGGCTTTACGATGTGGATGGCAGGCGGCGGAATTCGAGGCGGTCAGACGATCGGAACAACGGACGAACTGGGACTGCGAGCCGTCGAGGACCGACTGCACGTCCATGACCTGCACGCATCCATCCTGCATCTGCTGGGACTCGACAACCGCACGCTCACCTGGCTCTACAAGGGCCGCCCCGAACGCCCCACGATTAACGAGGGGGATTTCTTCAGGCGGCTGGTGACAGGGTGAGGTTCGATGGGTCTCACGCTGAATGATCCAGCACTCGAGCCAGCACGGCGATGTGGCAGGATCCGGCTTTGGCCTGCTTGAGCAGTCTGGAGGCCTCGGAACACGTCGCTCCGGTAGTCAGCACATCGTCGACAATCAGCAGCCGCCGGCCGCGAACGACATAGGTATCCCGCAGGCGGAACGCCTGACTTTGATTCTCAAACCGCTGGCCGACGGACACTCGTTTCTGAGGTCTTGCCCGGCGCGACCGCTGCAGCAGCTGTACATCGCAGGGAATGTTCAGGCGCTTCGAAAGTTCCACAGCGATAATCCATGCCGGGTTGAAGTGTCGCACCAGCCGCTGTCGCCAGTGCTGTGGAATCGGAATGATGCGGTCGCAGTGCAGCGCTTTCAGTTCCGCAAGTCGTTCGGTCGCCAGCAATGATCCCAGTGAACGCATGCGAACGGCGGAAAACGACCACTTCGCAGCCAACAGTGCCTTCTTCAGAGACTCCTCGTACATCCCCAGGCAAACGACGGAATCAAACCGCAATGTGCGGTTCCGGCAGTGGATACACCCGCGATCGGATCTTGAGTACGGTCCGATTTCTGCTCCACAGCATTCGCAGCGATTCAGCGGTGCGGGACACAGCTCCGCGATGCAGTCCGGACAATACGTCACGCCGCGTTCATCGGCCGGAAAGTCGACAAGTCCGCACAGAGGACACTGCGGCGGGAAAGTGAAATCGGCCAGTTGACGGATCGTTGACCGCAATCGGATGAATGATGTCTGCAGAAGATTCAAGGAGATGCTCCCTCAGCGAAATTGACCCGCGCTACGATGATTGAGCAATCTGCAGCAAGTGCCTGAATTCGCGAACAACGCCTGAGGGATCTTCCGAACCCGCGACAGCGGACGCCACGGCGATTCGTCGCGCGCCAGCTGTAATGACATCCGCGATATTCTCAGTGCAGATGCCGCCGATGGCGAACCAGGGCCGCAGACTGGCCGCCGCGACTGACTGCACGAACGGCAGTCCAGGGAACTCATCAAAGGACTTGGTCCGGGAGGGAAATACCGGGCCGACGCCGATCATGTCGGCTCCCTCCTCAAAGGCCTGTTGCACCTGTCCTGAATCATGAGTCGATACTCCCAGCAACTGGTCCGGCAGTAAGATTCGTCGAGTGGCGCCGACCGTCAGTTCTTCCTGTCCGACGTGAACACCGTCCGCCGCAGCGGCGACCGCAAGGTCCGGACGGTCATTCACGATAAAAAGTGCGTTCGCATTCCGACAAGCGTCACGCATCCACAGAGCGCGCCGCAGCAATTCGCGGTCGTTCAGAGATTTCTCCCGCAGTTGCAGCACATCGGCCCCGCCCTGAAGCGACTGCTCGACGACCGCTTTCCACGGCAATCGGCATTGAGATTCGGTGATCAAGAGATACAACGACGCCGACTCCAGTCGCGCGATCCTGGGAGCTTGTCCCTGTCTGAATGCCAACGCTCCATTCTTCGCCGTTTCATTCCTCCCTTCTCCCCTTTCCAGGGGGACAAGGTGGCCGATCCCGGCGCGCCGGGAGATGAGGAGGTTCTCCTTTGATCTGCCGCTATCAATTGTCGCAGACGCGCCGCTCGAAGCACCAACTGCTCCTGCCGCGACGATGATCTCGCCCAGCGTTTTTTCCACCGTGTACGACCGATATCGCAACTGTTTGGCGGCTGCGGCAAAGTCCGCTGAAAGCAGTTTGCCGAATTCTTCAAGGCTGCGAAGTGATTCCTGAACGCGACGGCAGTTGGCCGTCACGAGGTGCGCCATCGAATCACGTTGCCGCTCATTCGGTGCGGAGTTTTCAGTACCCACATCTCCGATCGTGTCACGATTCTGCATCGCTTCTTCCGAGAACGTCTCGTCTGCGGAGCGGCTTCCCGGCAGAAGTTGAGCTGTCAACACAAGGTCGTGCCGGAATGCTTTGAGTTCGCCGCTGATCGGATTGTTGTTGGCCACAAATCGAGCGAAATCTTCCAGAACGCGCAGACCCTCGCGAGCCCGATTGAGATTCGCGTCGATCACTCGCCAGGCCGCAGAATGCTGATCCGAAGCCGCGGCTGCAGTTTGCGCTGAGGACCGAGCTGCCGGGACAGATGTGTTCGGGCCGCCGGGAAGCGGGTTCAGTCGGAGCTCATCGTCGGCAGTGATCGCTGTCCACTCAGTCGGCGGTGCGGGATTGAGTGCTTCGTTCATTTGCGCAGCAGTGACACCGCGAGTCGCAAAGCCATCCTGAACGAAGACGCTGACTTCCACAGCGGCCAGCAGCAGATGCCCGCTGGTGACCCCGTCGTCGCTGTTCGCGCGGCGCGCGAGGAATGAGGCACGGTCAAGGATTTCGGTAAACCCGACGGGATCGTTGACCGCATCCGCCGGGTCGGGATTCTCAAGATAAGCGTCGTCCGAACAAGGGTTGCTCGTTAACTCATCGATTGCGTTCGCTGCCGAAAGGGCCACCTCAGCCCCCAGCGCGCCGGTCATGAGCCAGTCACGAGTAATCCCCAACCGGATCAGACAGGCCGATGCAAGAGACTCATCGTGCAGCAGGGCCAGTACCAGCTGCGCGGCCCACGAATCCGCATCCGGCAGATGCGCGGACTTCCGTCGGCAGCGAGCGACCGTACGCAGGGCACCCTGGGTCAGCCCGATATTGCGATTCAGGATCATTGCAGCATCATGAAGAGTATTGACTCTCAGAGGGCCGGCGATTCCGGACCAAAGGTCCACCCTTTCCTATAGCCTGGGCCAAGCGACAGCGTCGGCCCATAAAACAGACACCATGAAAACATTTCAGGCCCTACGGGCCGGCCATTCAGGTGTTGCTCGGGCTCGGGCGACTCTCATGGACTGGTTGGCCCGTTGGGCCGTGGTGATGGATTGACGCTCGTTGACCTGGCCCGACGCTGTGCCTCGGCCAGGCTATTAGAACGATTGGGCCGTTGGCCCGGAATCGCATTGCGCAGAGCAATGCAGAATTCGCGGGAATTCAGATACCCCCGACGCTTACGTTGGATCCCGATGCGGTGGGACAGATCTGCCTCAGAAAATCCATGCGCAATTCATTTCACGATGAGCCGAAAACGCTTCATGTGCCGGTCGTGGCGGGGAATTCGGTATTTCCGGATTTGCGGTTTCGGAGTCTTAACTCATCGCAGATTCCGAGGCCGAACGCGTGCCGAGACGCACATTTGGCATGGAATTTTGCGCCAAATCCCTGACTCGCCCTGTTCACCGGCAGAATACGGGGGATTGAGAAGTAAAATGTTTTGATCCGGCGGGTGCAATCTGCGTTCGCCTGTCAGTGGCGACTTGTTCCGGCAATGGCTGGCGGTGTCGCTCGCGGCTTAATTCAGCTCTGACTCGGGAGAATCTGTATGGCGACCGGTTTATCGTTTCCATCGCGCTCGAAACGGCAATTCTCAGGGGCGTCGATTATCGCCGTGTGCATCCTTGGTGCGGTGGGAATCAGTACCATTTGGACGATCTACACAAGCTTCCGGATTGACGTCGGCAGCGGCAAGATCGCGATTCTCATCCGGAAGACCGGAAAGGACCTGGCCAACAACGAAGAGATTGCGCCGAGTGCGGAACATAAGGGCATTCAGCGAGCCGTCCTGACAGAAGGCCGCTACTTTTACAATCCGTATTCGTGGTCCTGGCAGGTCGAACCGCAGGTGGAGATAGAGCCTGGTAAGATGGGTGTAAAGATCAGTCTTAGCGGAGACGATCTGGGCTACGGAGACTTTCTGGCGAAAGTCAACGAGGCCGGTGAAGCCACGACGAAGGGTATCATGCCCGGTGAAGCCACGACGAA
>JANNGQ010000205.1:0-7226 GCA_031403975.1 Planctomycetota bacterium | reverse complement strand
CTGAATCGCTGTGTTTTCCGTATTCCGGTGGCTCACGCCACCGGCTGACGATGTGCCGGGCTTCCAGCCCTGATGAAACGCGCAACTTCAAAAACGCAAGCGATGGCCACCAGCGGTGATCGCGAGAATCCAGAACATCCTCTCGCTGACGCTTCGGGTTGATAACAAACATCAGCCCGCGCTTCCTTACATCATCTTTTTGAGGGCCGCGACGTTGTTCTGCATGCCCTGCACAATTGCCCCGGAATCGGAACCCAATGCCATCAATCGAAAACCCAGCGAACGGTGCTGTTCCACCAGTTCAGGACGAGACAGGATTCCGGCTGACTTACCGTGCTTTTCACACGCCGCAACGACATTCTGCAGATGCTGCAGAAAGCCCGGTTGAGTGAAATCTCCCGGATAACCGAGATTGACCGACAAGTCCATCGGCCCGACGAACAGCACATCAACACCAGGCACTGCTGCCATTTCGTCGGCCTGTGATGCGGCTTCTGGAGTTTCAATCTGCACGACTGCCAGAGATCGCTCATTGGCTTCGTTCAGATACTTCTTCCAGTCACGCCCGAAGCGGGTCGCCCGAATCACCTGCGCAACTCCTCGCGATCCCGTCGACGGATACTTCATGAAGCCGACTGCACGGGCCGCCTCCGCTGCATTCGCAACATAGGGAAACATGACTCCCGCAGCGCCGCTGTCCATCACAAACTTGACGCCATCGGCATCAATCGACGGCAGCCGGACGATCGGGGCAGCCGACGATCCCCGAGCCGCCAGCAACTGAGCCCTCAGATCGGCCAGTGATCCCGAACCGTGTTCCAGGTCGATCAGCAGCCAATCGAAGCCCGCCTCGGCTGCGATCTCGACGGCGGTCGCAGAACCCAGATTCAGAAAGGTGCCGGCGAGCACTTCTGAGCGAAGACGGTCCTTGTCGATCCATTGCATGTAACATCACTTTCCCGGCGGAGCAAAGACGGAATCCGCAACAGTACCGTTGACTATGTAAACCCACTTTGACTTGCCACTTTCAGCCGTCTTGCCGTCAACGAGGCACAATTCCCGAGTGTAGCGGAACTCGTAAGAGTTCCGATCTGAAGTCTCATCACTTCCGCTGCAATTTCGCGATGTCAGTGTCTCGATGGCCGCCAGATCTCGACTGGCTCCGGAAGGTCTGGCGATATTGTCAGTTCGCGGTAATCAATTGACCCGCCTGCGGTTTGTGTTCTTTGATCGGCACAGGACGTTTTCGTGGTATCCGCGTTGGATTGAGTTGTCCCGCGAGAGTTGCGGTTGCATCAAAGTACTCCGCTTCTGGTTCAGCAAGCCGATGTTCTGCAAGGAGCCATGTCCGATCTCCGCACTTCACTCGAGCGGCCAGCCATGCCACACCGGCAATATGTTGATCTTTATCGGATGCGTTCGTTTGTGTTTCGAGGAAGTCGGAGCAAATCCCGATGTATTTGATCGCCGCCACGGGCTTCATGGTGGGACGAACACTTGACACTGGTCGTAATCGTCACTGGCTCTCTTTCCCAGTTGTTCTTCTCGTGTCGATCTCGTCAGTAAAACCATCTGACAATCGGAAAGCAGAACTTCATTTCAAGCAAGGGATCGATGCCATGAAACGCCAGGAATACGATCTCGCCATTTCCCGTTTCAGCGCAGTGATAGCGCTTGTTCCCTCGAGTATTCCAGCCCATCTCAACCGTGGGATCGCCCACCTTGCTCAGTCAGAGTTTGACGCTGCCTGAAAACTCTACGCATCTCGGGATTTTCGAAACTCACGCAACAGAATTCTTCGGAATCGCGCGCCCGATTCCGTGCTGGATGTCGCCTGAATCTTTGAAGGGACCACCCAGTCACCAAACGCAGAAAGACCCTTGGTTCATCGCCGAATGATCAGCACGGGTTAGAAATCACGGTTGATCCGATGAGAGCGAACTTGGGGAGATAGAAGACACGGAAACCGGCAATTGAATATTCTGCGATTCAGCCCGGAGTCTTTTTGTGAGCCATTTTCTGAGCCACGACTGTCAGATTGCCAGAATTATCGCAATACTCTCTGTGACTCCCCCAAAAGGGCATGTTTTTTAATCCCGGGATGCTTGAGATGGCCACTCAAGGAAGATCAGCTGGATCCCGTGAGATCGGATCGACAGTGATGTCGATGATTCGTGGAGCAGCACAGTCTTCCCCGGAGGCTCGACGCCAGCAGTTCGACCGGTTGATTCGGCAATATGGTCCTCCACTGGAATGCTACCTGATGCAATACGGGCGAGTGCCGCCCGATCAGGCCGAAGATCTCGTGCATGAATTCCTGATTGCCAGACTGCTGAAGCCAACTCCTCAGGACAATCTGGTCAGCCGTTTTCTGCAAAGCCAGCAGAAGTCACCCCATCGCCGATTTCGAGATTACCTGCGGCGATCATTGCTCAATTTTCTGCGGGATCAGCAACGGCGGCCTTCGCTGAAGACAACCGGATTCGACCATTTGGAAAATTTCGTTCCTCATGACGAGGCCGCCAGACCGCCGGATGAAGAATACTCCGTGGAATGGGCCAGCAACCTGCTCCGCCTGGCGATTAATGCCATGCGACGGGAATGTGAAGAGAAGGGCCAACTGGACGTTTGGGACGTGTTTGACCTGCGAGTCCTGAAGCCGGCACGAACGGGCCAGCCAGCCGTTAGTTTCGAAGAACTTTGTTCGGGCGGCCGGTTTGGAACGCCAAGGCAGGCCGTCAATTTGCTGCAGACCGCGATCCGGAAACTGAATCGCCTCATGCGGCAAATGATTGTCGACTACACTCCAGGCTTGGGCGAGACTCAGGACGCGGCGGTCGAAGAAGAGTTCCGGGAAGTGCAGGCGATTCTCAAAGACCGTGCAGGCTTGCGGTTAGCGGACGTCTTGTTGCGTTCGACAGCAGTCCCCACCGCGATGATCCTTCGAAACGAATGTGAGCTGGGCATATCGACGCCATTCAAGCTGGAAATTCCCGGACAGTATGTCATTGGAACTGAGGCAGGGTTGGCCGTCGTTTTGGATGCAGCGACAGGCGTTTCAGCTCGCCATGCCATTCTCGTACTGACGAAAGCGACTTCACGCCTCGTTGACCTGGATTCGGACAAGGGCACATTCGTCAATGGCCGGAAAATTGAAGTGGCGGCATTGCAGGATGGTGACCAGATCCGCTGCGGCAATGTGAATCTGGCTGTCCGCCTGCTGGGCAGTATTCCATCAGCACCGAGTGCGGCGACCGGGCTGGCACCGACAGTCACTTCGGTCGAGACTCCGTACGAAGCGGACCAGGCCGAGCCGGATCCCCCTGCAATTCCGGGATATGCTGGACTCGAAGAAATCGGTCGTGGTGCAATGGGTGTCGTTTATCGGGCGATGCAACGGGGCACAAATCGAAAGGTCGCTATCAAGTGCATTCATCCCGAACGGAGACCGGACGAACATATTCGGCAGCTGTTTCTCCGTGAAGCGAATGTCCTGCTCAAACTTCAGCATCGCCGCATCGTGCAGTGCCTGAGTTTTGGCCTGGCAGAGATGAATCCGTATCTCGTGCTGGAATTTGTCGAAGCGGAAGCACTGGAGCACCTGGTCTGGAAGCATGCACCGGCACGTCGGGTACGGCTCGCACTCAAGGTGATCCTGCAGGTACTTGAGGCCCTGGAGTATGCACATCAGGCTGGCGTGATTCACCGCGACATTAAGCCGTCCAATATTCTCGGCAGACTGAATCACGGAAAGCTGCATCTGAAGATTTCTGACTTTGGACTGGCCAAGTTCTATGAGACCTCCGGATACTCGGGGATTTCCTGTTCGGGCGACATCTGTGGATCGATTCCTTACATGTCACCGGAACAGTTACTGGACAGCCGGTCGGTTGGTCCGGAATGCGATGTGTACGCGACAGTCGTCTGTCTCTATCGATTGTTGACAGGCGAGTATCCGTATGTCGCGGGAACGCCCTCGGAGGCCGTGCAGAGTCGGTTGACGGAGAAGATTCGCCCGGCAGAGTCATTCAATCCTGAGATTCCCCTCGAACTGGTTCGAATCATGGAACGAGGTTTGTCACGCATTGCAGAACAACGCTTCGCGACCGCTCAGTCGCTTCATGATGTGCTGGCCGGGCTGGAGTTGAGCGAAAAATACACCGTGTAAGGAGCGGGAGAAATACTGTCGCATCGCGAAAAACCGCCGTAGGTCGCCATGTCCGTTTCCTTTACAACAAAATGCCCACAATGCTTTCAAACCCTGCAGGTCAAAGAAGCGCGTGCAGGACGGTCGATCCGTTGTCGTTTGTGCAGTCATTACTTTCGCCTCGAATCATTCCAGGCGGAAACTCCTGACAGGATCCCGACGATAGCGTTCGCTGAGACGTGTGGCAATTCTGAGGACAGTCACGAATCGGAAATGCCGCCCCTCAAATCTCTGGGGCGATTTCAGTTGAAAGAGGAACTGGGAAAAGGCGGATTTGGCCGTGTTTACCTTGCCTACGATCCTTACCTGGACCGACTTGTTGCCCTCAAGGTGCCCCTGTTTGGCTCTGCAGAAAAGAATCGCCGTGAGCGATTTCTGAAGGAAGGCCGAGCCCAGTCCCGCCTTCGCCACGACGCCATTGTGCCGGCGTATGAATGCGGCGAGATCGATGGAACTTTATATATTGTATTTGAGTATGTCGAAGGAGAGTCATTGTCGAGTCGAATTCACAGGGGGCGAGTGGAACGACTTCAAGCGGTGGAATGGGTCCGGGATGTGGCAGACGCGCTGGCATTTGCCCACGCAAATTCAATGATCCACAGAGATGTCAAGCCTCACAACATCCTGCTGACAAGACAAGGTCGCCCCTTCATTACCGACTTTGGCCTCGTTTGTTGGCTAGGGGACGATCGCAACCTGACGAAGTCAGGGAATTTCACCGGGACGATCCCCTATATGGCGCCGGAACTGCTTGATGGAAGCGTGGTGGTGGAAGGCAGTCAACCTGGAAATGTCTCTCGAGCTGTGGATCAATACAGTCTGGGTGTGGTGCTCTTTGAGTTGCTCACCGGCCATCGACCATTTGAGGGTCAAATGAGTGTGGTCGTGGGCATGAAGGTCACGCAGAACCCTCCGCGCCCGCGCATGCATGATCCTTCAATTCCCAATGATCTGGATGCCATTTGTCTGAAAGCGATCCAGCGAGACCCCCAGGATCGATATGAAGACTGTGCGGCCTTTAAGAACGCCCTCACGGCCTGGCTGACAGAACATTCAGAGAAGTTCACCCAGGGCCAGGATCAGGAGCGACCGGCCAGTCGCTTGTTCCAGTGGGTCAGCACCTTGAGCAGTCGGAACACGTTTTTGGTTGTTGGCCTCCCTGCCCGTATTGCTGTGTGCCGTCATGGCGATCCTCTTTGTTTGGAATGATTCGGACGCGATCCTGATCCCGATTCCGGGACCGCCTGACCGGGAAACTCCACCGCTGATTCTCCTCTCCGATGTTGGAACTGACATCGCTGTCCAGAAATTCCAGCATGCATGGGCCACGTCTCGAAGGGTGGATGTCGAACTCAAGAACATCATCGGAATGCGATTCTTTCTGGTGCCGCCGGGGCAATTTGAAATGGGATGTTCAACTAACGAACTTGAGAAGGTTCAGAAGACGGGTCCACGAACTTATCTGAAGCGGGTCGAGAAACAGGAGAGGCCTTTGCGCACTGTCACGCTAACGCAACCCCGATTCATGGCCGCGATGAAAACTACCAGGGCTGCATTTGAAGAGATTACAGGAAAGAGTCTGTCGAGTCCGGAAAGGGGCGAGATTCCAGGAGTACTCGTCAGTTATGAGGACGCGATGTTATTTTGTCAGCGGCTGTCTGACCTGCCTGCGGAACAGAAAGCCGGTCGCCGTTATCGACTTCCCACAGAAGCAGAATGGGAGTTCACATGCCGCGCCGGGAATTCAGAATCTCGCAGCCCCAATGATCTGGGGCTGCGAGACATGTTCGTCGGTTCCGGCGAATGGTGTGCGGACTGGTTCGATACCTATGAAGTTGGCGCAGCGACAGATCCAACCGGGCCTCCGAACGGAGCGAAACGAGTCCTTCGAGGCGGCAGCACCGCAAAGAAACGACCCTCGCACCGCGATTCTGCTGATCCGAAAAACCTCGATGCAGGATTCCGTGTTGTCTTGGAACTGAACAATTTGAAGTGAGGAATGTTTGTCGCGGATTTCGCCAACTGGACGATTCGCGAGTGGCGGGACATCAAATCAAATCATTGAAGTAGAGATTCCTATGAAATCGATCTCGATCACCCTGAGCCGACGCAACGTTTCCTGCGTCAGCTTGCTGCTGTTTTTTGTGCTTATAACCGTCTTGCCCTGGGGCTGCAGTTCGTCAAACAAATCTGAAAATCCGCCTGCAGAGCCCGCATCCGGCACGTTTGTCTGGTCCGATGTCCAGGAGCCACTTGTCGCAAGTGCCATCGATGCCGGCGACGTTTTTGTCGAGCAGACAGTGACGGGTGAGACACATGAATTGTCTGGCAAGGAGTCTCTGGAGCTTGCTCCAGGACCCTGGCGGCTAAAGACCAGGCCAGGGTCTCTCTTCGAGTTCACCGACCCTGAATTCAACGTTGAGGCCGGGAAACCAACAGCGACCCACAAACTGTTGCTGAAGCTGCCGTTTTCATGGAAGCACCCGAAGCTGCCCACGGTCGCCGGTGCCTCTGCAACATGGAAGGGAGAGATCAACCGGAGCGGGGGGGACGACAGTACGAAAATCTCCTACACACTGTTCATGCAGACTTTGAATGAGGTCTTGATCGAGGATCGCCGCTGTCGCTGGTTGTACGTTGAAGTCCTGAGGGATTCGCCCGTGCCCGTGGTCAGGGAACGTGCGTATCTGGCGGTCGATATTGATGCATGGGAAACACTGCAGCAGTTTGACGTGAAGAGCGGCTGGATGATGGCTCATAGCAAGGACATTGAATCTGAATTGAAGACCTTGTTTTCTGAAGAAAACGGCGAAACAGAAACAGATCCACCAAAGGAAATCACTGTTGATTTTGCAGGCGACTCTGATCTGCTTGCGGATCAGGCAGATCTGCTGCAAGCACCGCTTCCAGAACATCGCCTCAGTCTGCTGGATGTCATAACTCTGGTGATGGGCGCTAACTTTCCGGGCGCATCTCCGCAAGCTGCAGCAACGCGGACGAGTTTGTCAAAATTTGACGA
>JANNGQ010000204.1:0-3365 GCA_031403975.1 Planctomycetota bacterium | reverse complement strand
GGGGAGAAGGGACTTCGCGATTAAGGTGGAAAACATGGCGATGAATCTTTCACGGCGTTGCGGGGCGGGTCAGCATAGCCAGGCGTAAAACGAATGCTCTGAGTCTCGTTAAAACAACAGTGAATCCCAGCCGGCGGAGTCCCGGCGCGCCGGGAGACAACAGTAAGTCCCAAAGCGGACTGGCCTAAGGCCGCATGTCATCTCAAAATCATCCAAAACTCAGACGTGCATTTCAGGAAAATGTCCGACATGGAGCCAGCACGATCAGTCGTCTTAGCCTCTCGTTCTCCTCGTCGAAAGGAGTTGCTGGAGGCGATTGTGGGAGTCGGGCAGCTCAGAATCCTTCCTCCGTCGTCGGATGCAGAAACCGGGTTCTCGGATGTCAACGACTCCGCTGGCATCGAGACCCGGCTGACAGAAATAGTCCGGCGCAAGCGCGATGATGTGCTGCATCAACTGAGTTGCGAATCGAGGCATTCTGCAGCGGAGTCATTTGTCGTTGCCGCCGACACCATTGTCATCGTGGCCCGCGACGACGGATGCAGAATTGTTCTTGGTCAGCCATCGGGAGATAATTGGCAGTCGGAGGTTCGCGAGTGGTTTCATCGCTGGCTGTCCGGACGACGGCACGAGGTCTGGACGGGTGTGTGTGTCTCGCACGGGACAGAAGTGCTGGAGTTTATCGTACGGTCGATTGTACGTTTCATCACTGTCGAGGAAGACCTTCTCGAATGGTATTTGTGGACAGGAGAGTCTCCTGGCAAGGCCGGAGGCTATGCGATTCAGGGACATGCCGCCGTCTTTGTGGATGAATTGCGGGGCAGCCTGTCTAGTGTGATCGGTCTTCCGGTGACCGAAGTGACTGAGGCTCTGCGGGAAACGGGCTGGCGGCGGGGTGGGGGAAGCTGACAGGATGGCCACAGACACGAAACGCGATACAGCCGCCGAGTCCAACTCTGTGACTCAATGTGCGGAACCCCGCCTTTCTCTCGCCGCGTCGCCGATCATGATCGGCAATCGAACACTGGCAACGCGGTTCGTCCTTGCACCACTCGCCGGATACACGCATCTCGCATTTCGGCTGGTGTTGCGACGGATCGGCGGGTTGGGTCTGGCGACAACCGACCTGGTGTTAGCATCCATGCTTTGGTCCGGTCGGAGAAAATCCCTGGAACTGGTGCAGACGTGTCCAGAGGACCGTCCGCTGTCCGTCCAGATCTTTGGCGGCGAAACGAAGGATCTGATCAAAGCGGCACGCTGGCTGCAGGATCAGGGCTATGAGGGCATCGACATCAACATGGGCTGCCCGATGGCGAAAGTCACGGGATCGGGTGGCGGAGCGAGGCTGATGTGCAATGTTAAAGGTGCCGTGGGGATGGTCGGGCGAGTCATCGATGCCGTGAGTGTGCCGGTCACCGTGAAGATGCGACTGGGCTGGGATCAATCAAGCTTGGCCGCCCCGGAACTGGCCGCCGCACTTGAAGACATCGGAGTCGCTGCAATCACTGTGCATGGCCGGACGAGGGCTCAGGGATTTCAGGGCAACGTCAACAGAGACGGAATCCGCCAGACGGTCAACGCTGTACGCTCCATGCCGATCATTGCCAATGGCGATGTGCGAACGCCGGCCGATGCACTTTCCATGATGGAAGAGACCGGCTGCGCAGCGGTGGCGATCGGACGCGGAGCGATGCTGGACCCCTGGATCTTCCGACGCATTCAGCGATTGGCGTGCGGCAGCACAGAATCGTTCGAGCCGTCACCGGACGAACAGTTTGATTTCCTGACAACCCATTTCACGCTGATGGCTCAGCAGCACGGCGAGTACGCCTGTCTGATGATCCGCAAGTTCGCCGCCTGGTACGGGGCTCAACTTGGAATCCCCGAAGACCTTGAAAACTGCCTGCGGCGGGTGGAGTCGTTTGCGGACTTCGATGAGATTGTGGACCAGATCCGGCTTCGGCACGGCGAACGTTCATGCGAAATCCCGACGGCACTTGTCAAGGTTCCGAATGGCCCCGTCGAGCACTGGTAGCAGCTGCTGGATCGTCGTCACCGCCACCGGGCTCGCCCCGGAGGTTTACCGGCTCATGCGCTACTGATCCTCGTAGGGTAGGCTTCAGCCTGCCTGTTCAAGGATTGTTGTAGCCGGATTCGTAAGAATTCGGGCGTGACCGGGCGAGCCCGAAGTCTCACGACTCCGGCTACGAACGCATTCCGCCATCGCTCATTGCTGAAAACACACAATTGTCGGAACAATGCCGACAGGCGGAAGCCTACCCTACGACGAGAAACTGCATCCGTTTCGGAGGCGGCTCCAGGCCTTGCTTTGCAAGCCTGTCATCGACGGACCGCGTTCATGGATCATAGAGACTGATCAGTAGTTGACCTGGACCTGAAATCTCAGAAAATCTCCCTCAAACTGCTGATACGATCTGGCACCGGCTGTGCTGATCGCCTGAGTGTTTGTGCGATCCGTGATCGTGTACATGGTGACCAGTTCCAGCGACTTTGAGAATTGCCATTCAATTCCCATTTCCCATTCTTCAATCTCGCTGAACGGCGCGTTGCGTTCCGTTTTATACCCGCCCTGGTAACGATTCCAGCGGGCAAATGGAATCAGTTCTCCTTTGCGCAATTGTTCGCGATACATAACCATTGCATAGCCGCCATAAAGAGCAGCGTCGGTCACGTGAGTCTGGGTATCATTGAGTGCCGGGCCGCGTCCGACTGTCCATTCGGACTGAAATCCGAGTGGTTGAGGATAATAGATAAACGACCAGGCCAGCCGCTCGTCCTGTATTCCGTCGACGTTGCCGGTTTCAAGCGTACCCGCAGGGCGGACGGGAGCTCCAACTCCAAGAGGACTTATTGTCGACGACAGCACGGTATATTGGCCCGTGTATCCCTGCATGCCGACTTCCACCAACTGACACTGATTGAGCCAGAACGGCAGAGTGACTCTCGCGACTGCGTGGACATCGTCGTTCTGTTCGCGGAACGATCCTCCCTGGCCGTTGTAGAAACCAACACCCAGCAGTCCATAATTGCCGGATCCTTTGAGCCCTTCATCGTTAATGTATTTGAAGATGTCCTGCACCTCCTTCGGTGTCCAGTAGAAGAAGATCCCCAGATCCCGTTCATTCCTGACGGCGCTGTTGAGTGCGTCGTTTCGATCCAGAGGAAGTCGGTTCATGCTCGACTGCAAATTCTCCCAACCGTACGGGACTTTCGACTGGCCGATTCGAAAGCGCAACTCCTTCTGGTCATCCAGATACACATCAGCGTACAGGTCACGGATCTGGGCGAATTGATTCGCATCCGGACTTCCGGGCACGTCGGTGGCAAAGTCCGGCTGAAAATAC
>JANNGQ010000203.1:0-7370 GCA_031403975.1 Planctomycetota bacterium | reverse complement strand
GCGAAGGATTCTTTTCCATGCGTACTTACCCAGGAAAGAGGACCAACACCGGACGCGCTATTGAAACACAAACACGCAGAGTGGTTCCATTTCAGGTCTGGCGGCACACGAGGCCCGGCAGTCGCGAAATTGTAGCTGAAGTCGTGCGACTTCAGACCGGAACTCTCACGAGTTCCGCTACTAATATTCTGGAACCGGTCCAGGCGATCGGACACATCATCAGGTCAGTGAATGCAGTTCTTTCGGCAATGCGAAGTGGACATGTTCTTCCCTCAATGTTTCCTCGGAGACATCCGCATTGAAGTGCCGGCGCAGAAACTCGATGCATTCGAGCACGACGGCCTCCGGCGCGCTGGCTCCGGCGGTGACGACGACTGTACCGGCTTCCTCGAACCATGCGGTTTTCAGTTCGTCGGCGCCGTCGATGAGGTAACTCGGAACGCCGCGCGAGGCACCGATTTCCATCAGGCGACGGCTGTTGGAACTGTTCTGACTGCCCAGCACGATCAGTACATCAGCGGATTCCACGAGGCCTTTGACGGCATCCTGGCGATTGGTGGTTGCGTAACAGATGTCTTCCTTTTTCGGGGAATCAATCTGCGGATACCGTTCGCGGAGAGCCTGAATCACAGCGTTGGCTTCGTCCACGCTGAGAGTCGTCTGCGTCAGATAGGCGAGTCGGTCGGTCGGCGTGAAGGGCAGGCGGGTGACTTCCTCCGGATTCTCGACCAGCGTAATACTCTGCGGAGCTTCGCCCATCGTACCGATCACTTCGTCGTGGCCCTGGTGCCCGATCAGAATGATGTGGAATCCCTGATTGGCATAGCGGATGGCTTCGAGATGTACTTTGGTCACCAGTGGACAGGTCGCATCGACGGTCTGCAATCGCCGTTCACGAGCGACCTGACGGATCTCGGGTGACACGCCGTGAGCGCTGAACAGCAGGATCCCGCCCAGAGGAACCTCGTCCAATGTATCCACAAACGTCACACCCTGCTTTGTGAAACGTTCGACGACGTATTTGTTGTGGACGATCTCATGGTAGACATAGATCCCCGGACCTACGCGACGAATGGCTTCGTCCAGACATTCGATTGCCATGTTCACGCCTGCACAGAATCCTCTGGGATTCGCGAGCATTAATTTAATTAATTAATCCTTCTGGATTGGGTGGGGCAGGCGTCCAGCCTGCCTCGTCGATTCAAACACACATGCGTTTTATCCAGTCCAGGCAGGCTGGAAGCCTGCCCCACAAGGAACAAGGGCCAGGCAGGCTGGAAGCCTGCCCCACGAGGAATAAGGGCGAAAGCGCGGCGATCGTTCCTGGAACTGGAAGGCTACAATCGAGACCGCACGGCATCCAGTGCCTGTTGAGCATTGTTCCGTAACGAATCGTCACCGGAAGTCGCCAGCTTCTCAAGGAATGTCTCACACTTCACTGTGCCAACTTTTTTCAGCACTTCCAGCAGTTCGCGTCTGGCGGAGCTGTCACTCAGTTTGTCGAAGCCAGCGAGGATTGAAGGTTCAACGGCCGGACCGGCTTCGATCAGTGCCTGTCTGATATCGTCCCGAATCGCGGAGTCTGACATCGCCAGAATCAATTCGGGATAGATTTCTTCCGATCCCACCCGGGCCATCGTTTTCACAGCGCGGCGTTTGGCATCGTGCATCAGGCCGTCGGTATCTTCCAGAATCTTCTTCAGATCGGTGAGGTGTTTTTCGGACGCCCAGTTGCAGAATGCTTCGGCTGCTGACTTTCTGACGAAGCCGTTGCTGTTCTTCATATGGTTGCCGACGACCTTCAGAACGGTATCCCGTTTGGCGTCCACCACGGCGATTTCACCAAGTTTTGAGAGCGGTTGAGCGGCTCCGCCACCGCCTTCGGCTTTGCGGATGTCGGCCAGCAGACTGTCCACCAGATCTGGATTCGGTGTGCTCCGTTCTTCTTCCTGCTTCTTTCGGGCGTCTTCTGCCTGCTGCGTGAACTGCTCACGTTCCCGCTTGACCTCATCAGGGTTCCGCAGCGTGTACGTCACCTTGACCGGAATCCTTGCCGTACCGTCATCGTCGGTCTGTTCCACGGTGGCTTGGTACTCCAGGCTGCCTGGCATACCCTGAATCAGGTCAAACACCACCGTACCCCTGCCGCGAATCGTCATGTACGGCTGATTGTTCGATCGGGTGGCAGTGAACTCGTAATCCTTTGCGATCGAGACTTTGTTGTTCAGCGTCTGACCGACCTGATAGGAGACCCGTTCAATCGCTGGAATCTCTTCGATCACCTGATCTTCGTTGCCACCACCAAAGCCAGGAGGTCCGAATCCGGGAGGTCCGAATCCGGGAGGTCCGAAACCGCCGCGCATGCGTCCGCCGAACCGTGGGCCGAGTCCGCCGAACGGGCTCTCGTCCTTCTTGATTCGCTGCAGCGTGGATTCCTTCTCAACCTGCCATTGCGATTCCGTATAGGCATCCAGCGGTTCGAGGAAGAAGATACCGACGGGTCCCAGCACGGCTGGCAACTGCTCGGCGCCCTCAAATTCAAGTACTTCACCAAGAGCATTGACGGTCAGGTTTCCCTGATCCGTCGACATCGATGGAAATGAAGGCGGGCCAGGAAACCCACCACGCATCGAACGCTGCTGGTGCTCGGAGAAGTGCGCATTGAACGTCACCTGAAACATCCGCCCGCCGCTGTTTCCCCAGACCTTTATGTAGGCCACGGACGGCGTGACTCGACGCGCCACGTCCGGGCCTTGCAACGCCTGTCCACGGGGCACGGCGGACAGCGGGATCCCATTCGCGGCGGCAAGAGTCCGCAACTGATTGACGGGTGCCGCAAATCCGACGGAAGTCACTGTTGAGCCGGACAGTTTCGCACTCGCGATACCCACCACCTGGCCAGCTTCATTGACCACAGGTCCTCCGCTGTTGCCCGGGTTGATCGATGCGTCAATCTGAATCCGCTTGCCGCGTTCTTTGTCCTGCACGATCCCGGCAATCGTACCTGTGGTGACCTTGACATCGGTTCCCAGCACATCCGACAGCGGATAACCGATCGCCCGCACCGCTTCTGCCAGTTGCACCGAATCCGAATCCGTCAGCGTGAGTACAGGCAGGCTTGCAGCATCAACGCGGATCAGGGCTACGTCGGAACGAGCATCCACGGCAATCACCGTCGCGGGATAAGACTGACCGCCCAGATTCACCTCCATCCGTTTCGCACCTTCCACGACATGCGCACACGTGGCAATCACGCCGTTTGGAGCGACCACGAAACCGGTTCCGGAACTCTCTTCATCGTCGACAACCTGGGTCGTGTCGCCGCGGACGAAATAGGTGCAGGAACCTGAAGTCCTGCTGATGTCGTCGCCGGATCCCTCCTCAATAGAAAACTGGTAGACGTACTCGGAACCCGGTTTCCACTGATATCGCAGCTTTCGAGTGTCACCACTGAGCGCAGCGGTTGTCGGCGGAACCGGCCCTCCGGCGAAGCCACCGTTTCCGGTGAGCGGTGGATTCGGGCCTGCACCAGCAGCAGAGTTGTTGCCGGCAAAGCCGGCGTTCGGATCGACTGCCAGCGGTGATGCACTGCCGGGCTGGCTTGGCGTGCCATTCGGCGATTCCGCCGAGATCGGATTCTGTTGTGCGGCAGAACGGGAATTCGAACCGGCGACGGAACCCGCGTCGTCATCGTTCAACATCCATAGGACGCCCAGAATCACAAGTCCTAAGAGCGCAACTCCGCCGCCCGCCAGCACGCCCATCAACAGGCCGCTACTGCCCTTTGATGCGGCGGCCTTGCGACGAGGTGCGGGAGCCGGTTCGCCATAATCTTCATACGTGGCGCTGTTCCAGGGATCGTCAGAACTCTGATCGTCACGAGGAGGACGTGCCTTCTGCGGCTTGGCAGATGCAGGTCGAGATGGTTCCGGTGATCTCGCCGGCTTTTTTGGAACTGGCGGCGTGACCGACTTCTTTGAAGAACTGGCCAAAGGCCTGGATGCCGGAGGTGACGTCCGGCGTACGACTTCCGGTGCCGGAGCCGACTCTGGCGGATCGACCGCCAATTGTTCGCCGCAGCGAGGACATTGCAGCGTAATTGTGGTTGCTGACTCCCGGACCCGCAGCTTTGTCAGGCAGCCAGGACATTCGACAATCTGGTGACTCATTCCAGGAACTCCGCAATCATTCAGCCACCGGAACTTGTGAATTCATTGCGATCAGCCCTGAAAGGGCGACGCCGTGAAGGACTTCTTTCGATGAAATCACGGGGATTGCAGCTGTAGCCGGAATCGTGAGATTTCGGGCCAGCCGATGTCCATCCGAATTCTCACGAATCCGGCTACAACCGGCCGTCCCGGTCGGGACTCGAATCGCACAATTTCAAAACTAGCGCATTGGGTTGATCTATCGTTGACTGCTGCATGCCGTATCACGCACAGTGTGTCTCGATATGACGTAAAATGCGAGTGGCAAATCGTGCGAAGTCGATCGCAACGCCTTGAAGGAATTGAAGGCCGCGTTTTCGTGGTTCGTCGCCGGATTCGCAAGGATTCGGCCCGTGGTCCGCTGCAAGGATCGCCGTTTTATACATTCCCGATCGGATGCATTCCCATGTGCGGTCGTTATACGCTCAAAACGCCTGCGGTTAAGCTCATCGAACTGTTCCGAGTGCCTTCCATGCCGATGCTGGCACCGCGATACAATATCGCTCCCACTCAGCTCGTGATCTGTGTCCGTGCGGTTTCTGAACAGCCGGGAGCCAACGAAGCGCTGTTCATGCGCTGGGGCCTGATTCCGTATTGGGCGAAAGACATGAAGATCGGCAACACGATGATCAATGCCCGTTCGGAAACGGTTGCAGACAAGCCCGCCTTCCGAACGGCCTTCGCCAAGCGCCGGTGCCTGATTCCGGCGGATGGATTCTTTGAATGGCAGAAACTGAGCACCGGAAAGAAGCAGCCGTGGCTCATTCAGAAGAACGACGCTGAACCATTTGCGTTCGCCGGACTTTGGGAGTGCTGGCATCCGAAGGACTCGGATGTTGCGACGGGAGTTTCGGCCAAAGCGGTTGATTCCTTCGACGAGCCTGCTGATCCCGTCATTTCCTGTACGATTCTGACCACGTCCGCGAACCGCGATATGCGACCGCTGCACGAGCGAATGCCGGTGATTCTGCCGATCGAGTCCTGGGCTGCCTGGCTGAGTCCGCAGGCGAGCAAAGGACAGCTCACAGAAATACTGAAGCCGTTTGATGATGGTCAGCTTGTCCGAACCAGTGTTTCCACGGTCGTCAATCGGCCAGTTCCCGACGGATCGCAATGCATCGAACCGGTGGATTCGCCCGAGCCGCTGGAGTGAGCGGGACAACGGCGTATCCGCAATGTCGCGCTTTGTTCGAAGGCTGGGATTTACTGTTGTCCAGCCGCTCCGTCGGCTGGGATTCGTTCCAGCCTGGGCGGAGTGATCGCGACATGTCACTCTTTTACCTGCCGTGCCAAAGAGCCCCGCTGAAAGAGCGGCCGGCAACGCCGTGAGGAGTTTTTGACGAACAGAATCGCAGGAAACCCCCTCATCCGGCCTGTCGGCCACCTTCTCCCCCTTCCAGGGGAGAAGGGACTTCGCGAATACCCTGGAAAACGCGGCGATAAATCCTGCACGGCGTTGAGCGGCGGGACAACGGTAATGGTATCACTGCGCCCGAGCGAGCCGCGATTTTATCAGTGGGTCAGAGCGATTTCACCTCGATCTCAATCCAGCCGCTCCATTCGGCTCCGGGCGAAAGCACCTGAAGTCCGGCATCGACACCGTTCTGCTCGAGATTGATGGCGTTAGTGACACAGGTGTAAGGCTCCAGACATACGGAACTGCTCCAGAGCGGAGTGAATGCAACGATCTCGCGGAAGCCGGGCGAGCATCGCTGTTCAACCGCCACGCCTGCGGCAGGATCGCTGATTCGACAAACAATGATGCCTTCCTGCGATCGGACGTGTGTGTAGACATCATCCAGCTTCAGCCCGGCAAAAGACGGGTTGTCTTCAAGTCTTGCATTTTCCGGTGGTCCTTTCGTGACTCCGGATGGCAGGCACTTATTCAACTCCCAGACTCGATCCGACGGAACGAACACTCGGCATTGAGACGCTGACGAAGTCGCCGACAAGGGCAAACTGAAATAGGGATGAGTCCCGAAGCCCCAGGGCAGCGGACGATCGGATGGATTGAAGATTCGGATGACGGATCGCAGGCAACTGCCGACGACACGATAACTGACGGAAATTTCAGCATCGGCCGGCCAGAACCCCAGGCGATCCGGAGCGTCAAGGCTCAGCCGGAACACGCCTGTCGCCGAAGATCCGGATTCTTCGGCAACTCGCCACGGCCGGTCGAGGCAAAAACCGTGTATTGCGTTTCCGGTCTTGTCATACGGCACTGAACCTTCCGGCAGGTGATAATTCCGCTGAGCCCACGAGTACCGTCCCGATGCGATGCGATTCGGATACGGAAACAGCAGCGGAATTCCGCTGTGGCTTGCACGCTGCCCTCCCTCTTCGAACCGCTCGGCCGACGACAGCACGTTCGCCGTGCGGCCATCAGGCAAAGTCGCCACAAAGCGGAAGCAGTTGAATCCGAGATCCGCCGCGATGGTTGCCATGGAGCCCGTGGCAGAGTCTGTGATTTCGATCAGTCGCATGGTGAACTCTCGGCCGTACTACTCACGATTGAATTCTTGTTTTGCCGCGAAGATTTCAGCGAGGCATCTGTAATCTTTTCGCGGCAGGCAGTGAGAAGCATCGTCGTTTGCAAAGAATTGATGCTCGGGTAAGTGCCGTGTTCAAAAAAACAGGATTCAAATCGATTTCCCTTTTTTGGGTTGCGGGCGAAGCCCGCTCTGGGGAGTCAGCGTCCGGGCACCACACTTTGCATTGAACTGTATCACGTCTGCAAGATCGCTACGATCCGCAGTGAACCTGCTGAAGGAACACCGTACTCCCGGAGTGGCCCTGCGATGATTGACATCACTGTTGTCCTGAGCGCTCGTGATTTGTCCTCCGTTCCCGAACTGCGGAGTCTGCTGCGGACTCAGCGAGACCTGTCCCTCGCAGAACCAGGCTGCACGCGATTCGAGGCGTATGAATCTGAATCGGTGCCCGGGACGTTCATTCTTGTCGAACGCTGGGAGTCTCAGGAGTCCCTTGACGTGCATCGCACAGCGCACGCCTTCACAACCGTCTACGCTCCCAAAGTCCTGCCTCTCGTGGATCGAGTGCCGCATGTATGCCGGTCACTTTAACTGCGCAGCGTCAGTTCCTGCAGATTCCTCTCGCGGTCACCGCCGACACTCACCCGAAACGTCAGTTTTGAAGTTGCGC